>NZ_JBHVYI010000035.1:0-77625 GCF_042880975.1 Streptomyces sp. NPDC058289 | reverse complement strand
GGGGGTGTTCGTGTTTTCACCCCCCCGCCCGGCACGCCGACGCCCCCCCCGGAATCACCCGGGTGGGCCTTCGGCGTGTCCGGGACTCAGACCACCTGGTGGAGCCAGCGCACCGGGGCGCCCTCGCCCGCGTAGCGGAAGGGTTCGAGCTCGTCGTCCCAGGGTTTGCCGAGGAGTTTGGCGATCTCCGCCTCCAGGTCCGTCTCGCCGTGCGCGGACCGGGCGAGGGCGGCGCGCAGCCGGTCCTCGGGGATCAGGATGTCTCCGTGCATGCCGGTGACGGCGTGGAAGATGCCCAGGTGCGGGGTGGAGCTGTAGCGCTCGCCCTCGGCGGTCGGACAGGGTTCCGCGGTCACTTCGAAGCGGAGCAGGTGCCAGCCGCGCAGGGCGGAGGCGAGTTTCGATGCGGTGCCCGCCTCGGCCTGCCAGGAGAACTCGGCTCTCCAGGTGCCCGGGGAGGCGGGCTGACGGATCCAGTCGAGGTTCACCCGCACCCCGAGCACGCCCGCAACAGCCCATTCCACGTGCGGGCAGAGCGCGCGCGGTGCGGAGTGCACGTACAGGACTCCACGTGTCGTCACCGGGACCTCCAGTGTGGGACGAGGTCGGGAATAAACTCCAGAAAACGGACAGTATGTGACGTGATGTAATGTAACGGAAATTATTTGACATTGCGTTACGGGACTTGCGGCCGAAACGCCACGGGAAAAAGCTACCGTGCGCCGGGGGTCATGGTGTGACGTACGGTCGCTCCGAGGCCCGTAAACACAGAGCATTCACTCAGCAGGACGCCCCCGAATGACGCGGGGACGACGAGGAGGGACCTTCCGCATGCGCACCACCGCCCCACGCCGCCGCGCGCGTCGGACCTCCGCGGGCGCGGGAGCGGCAGCCGCCCTGCTGCTCCTGGCGGCGGGTGCGCTGACGGGGTGTTCGGCGGACGGGGCGAAGGACGGGGGCGAACGCGGTGCGCAGGCGGCCCCGCGGTGGAACACCGCACCGGCGTCGGTCGCCGCCGTGGGCGACTCCATCACGCGCGGTTTCGACGCCTGTTCGGTGCTGGTCGACTGTCCGGAGGCCTCCTGGGCCACCGGTGACGACCCCGAGGTGCGTTCGCTGGCAGCCCGACTGCTCGGCGAGGCCGAGGTGCCCGCGCGCAGTTGGAACTACGCGGTGACCGGCTCCCGGATGGCGGACCTTCCGGGTCAGCTCGCCTCGGCCGCCGAGCACAAGCCGGGCCTGGTCACGGTGATGGTGGGCTCGAACGACGCCTGCCGGCCCTCGGCTTCGTCGATGACTCCGGTGGCCGCCTTCCGCTCCGGCTTCGAGAAGGCGCTGGCCGGCCTGCGGGCGGCCTCGCCGGCCTCGCAGGTCTACGTCTCCAGCGTCCCGGACCTCCAGCGGCTGTGGCAGCAGGGCAAGGACGACCCGATGGTGCGCCAGGTGTGGAAGCTGGGCATCTGCCAGTCGATGCTCGCCGATCCGATGTCGGCGGCCGCCGGTGCGACGGCCCGGAGGGAGCAGGTGCGGGCGCGCGTGGTCGAGTACAACGAGGCGCTGCGCGAGGTCTGCGCGAAGGACGAGCTGTGCCGCTACGACGGCGGCGCGGTGTTCCAGTACCCCTTCTCGGCGGAGCAGTTGAGCCGCTGGGACTGGTTCCATCCGGGCAAGGACGGACAGGCGCGGCTCGCGGAACTGGCGCACCGACAGGTGACCTCCGCCGAGCCTCCGCGTTGACGCGGTGAACGGATCGGACCGGGGGCGGGTGTCAGGGCCCGCCCCCGGTCCAGCTTGTGGATCACCTCTGTGTGGGGTGATTTCCGGCCATTACAGGTCGAGGGCCGCCGTCAGCCGCGTGTCGCCGTGCGAGCGGCTCGCGCGGACCTCGTAGCCGCCGCCGATCCGCTGCCAGGAGCGGGAGGGCTGGTCCCAGATCTCGAAGGCGCGCTCCGGCAGGGCGATCTCCACGTCGACGCTCTCGCCGGGACCGGCGGTCACGCTCGCGAAGCCCGCGAGCCAGCTCGCCGGTCGCTCGACGCCGTCCGCGAGGGGCGCCAGGTAGATCTGTACGGTCTCGCGGCCCGGCCGGGTGCCGGTGTTGGTGACGCGGACCGTCGCCCGCGTGGGGGTGGCCTCCAGGGACTCGTAGGCCCAGTCCGTGTAGCCGAGGCCGTGCCCGAAGGGGAACGCCGGGGCGATCCCGTGCTTCTCGTAGGCCCGGTAGCCGATGAAGAGCCCCTCGGTGTACTCCAGGCGCCCCTCGATGGGGGTGACTTCGGTGACCGGCGCGTCGGCGAACTCGGCGGGCCAGGTCGTGGGCAGCCGCCCGCCCGGCTCGGCGTCACCGAGGAGCACGTCGGCCAGCGCGGCCCCGCCCTCCTGCCCGGGGAACCAGGTCAGCAGGACGGCGGCGACCTCCTCGCGCCAGGGGAGTTCCACCGGGGAGCCGGCGTTGACGACGACCACGGTGTTCGGGTTGACCGCGGCGACGGCGCGCACCAGCTCGTCCTGGCGGCCGGGGAGGCCGAGGTCCTTGCGGTCGAAGCCCTCGGACTCCACCCGCTCGGTGGTGGCGACGACCACGACGGCGGTGTCGGCGGCGCGGGCCGCTTCCACGGCCTCGGCGATGAGCTCGTCGGCGGAGCGCTGCGGGCCGAGGTGGAGGAAGGAGAACATGATCGCCTTGAGCGGCAGGCCGGTCATGTCGGGGACCTGGTAGGTCAGTGAGACCTCGACCGCCTCGCCCTCGGTGAGGGTGATCCGGGCCCGCTCGTTGGGGGCGCCGAAGAAGGCCTCGAAGGGGTCGGCCTCGTTGCCCATCTGCTGGGCGCCCTCCCAGCGGACCTCCCCGCCGACGGCCAGGGTGAAGGCGCCGAGTCCGCGGGTGCCGAAGGCGTGTTCGCCGCTCTCGCGCGGCACGAAGGTACCGATGACCTCGATGCTCGCCATCGTCTCGTAGGTGACGCCCCCGGGCAGGTCGTCGCCGATCCACTGGACCTGACCGGTGGGCAGCGAGCCGGTGCCGAGGATGCCGCCGGATGCGTCGCGGCAGATCGCGCGGAGCTCAAAGCCCTTGTCGGCGGGGCTCAGGTCGTCACTCGGGTCGGCTCCGACGGTGAAGGTGAGGGCGCCTTCGGGGAGGGCCGCGGTCAGTCCGTCCAGCGGGGAGACGATCCGCTCGGGGAAGACGACGGCGCTGCCGCCGCCGAGGATGCGGGCGTCGCGGGCGGCGGCGCCGATGAGGGCGACGGTGCGGCCGGGGGCGGTGTCCAGCGGCAGCGCCGGCCGCTCGCCGGCGACGGCCGCGTTGCGTACGAGGACGAAGCCGCGGGCGGCCAGCTCGCGGGCCAGGGCCTGGCCGTCGATGGGGGCCGGGACCTCGCCGACCACGGCGGGGGCGCCTTCCAGGATGCCGACGCGGGCGGCGAGGCGCAGGACGTTGCGCACGGCCTCGTCGACGGAGGACTCGGGGACCTCCCCCGCGCGGACGGCTTCGGCGAGCGGCGTTCCGTAGACGGTGACGGGACCGGGCATGGCCACGTCCAGGCCGCCGAGGATGTCGCCGGTGGTGGAGCGGGCGGCCATCCAGTCGGAGACGTTGTAGCCGTCGAAGCCCCATTCGCCGCGCAGGACCTCGTTGACGAGGTACTTGTGCTCGGTCATGGTCGTGCCGTTGACCCGGTTGTAGGCGGTCATGATGCCCCACGGGTGGGCGTTGGCGACGATGGCCTCGAAGGGGGCCAGGTAGAGCTCGCGCAGCGGGCGCGGGGCGATGACACTGTCGACGGTGAACCGCTCGGTCTCGGCGTCGTTGCCCACGAAGTGCTTGACCGTGGTGCCGACGCCGCCGTCCTGGACGCCCTTCACGTAGCCGCTGCCGACCGCACCGGTGAGGTACGGGTCCTCGGAGTAGCACTCGAAGTGCCGGCCGCCGAGCGGGGAGCGGTGCAGGTTCACGGTGGGCGCGAGCAGGACGTGGACGCCCTTGCGGCGGGCCTCTTGGGCGAGGAGGCGGCCGGCCCGGCGGGCGAGCTCGGGGTCCCACGCGGCGGCGAGCGCGGTCGGGGAGGGCAGGGCGATCGACGGGTCGTCGGCGGTCCAGCGCACGCCGCGCACCCCGATGGGGCCGTCGGACATGACCAGGGACTTCAGCCCGATCTCGGGGACGGCGGGCAGGGACCACATGTCCTGGCCGGCCAGCAGCCGGGCCTTGGTGTCGAGGTCCAGCTTGCCCAGGGCCGTCTCTACGGCGTCGTTGCGGACCTGATCGGCATCGGTCACGGCCATGCCTCCTCGTTGAGTGCGGGTGCGCGGTGCCCTGCAATGCGGTGCAGTGCGGTGCGGTGCAGTGCGGTGCGGTGCAGTGTGGTGACCCCATGGTGGACCCGATACCTGTAGAGCGGTAGGGTTCGTAATCTGTTCGTGATATTGCGGACGGGATACGGCAATGACGCGATACGGCAATGCCGTACGGTCCTGCTGGCAGGTGTGGAACGGAAGAGGTGGCGGGGCGATGGTCAGGGCCAGAAGTGAGGAACGCCGCGTGGAGATCGTCCGCGCGGCCGTCGAGGTGATCGCCGAGCGCGGCTACCGCGGCGCGGCCCTGGGCACGGTCGCCGAGCGCGTGGGCCTGACCCAGCAGGGGCTGCTGCACTACTTCCCGACCAAGGAGGCACTGCTGGTCGCGGTCCTGGAGGAGCGCGACCGCTGGGACACCGGCGGCGGCACCGCACTGGCCGACGCCTGGCGTCCGGACCTGCTGGCCTCCCTGGTGGAGTACAACGCCATGCGCCCCGGCATCGTGCAGACCTTCTCGGCGCTGCTCGGCGAGAGCGTCACCGACGGCCACCCGGCGCGGGAGTTCTTCGCCGAGCGGTACGCGCAGGTGCGCACCGCGATGGCGGACGTGCTCCGCGCGGAGTACGGCGACCGGCTCCCCTCGGGCCTCACCCCCGAGCAGGCGGCCCCGCTGCTGGCCGCCGTGATGGACGGCCTCCAGTACCAGTGGCTGCTGGCCCCGGAAGCCGTGGACATGCCCGGCACCTTCCGGGCCTTCCTGGACCTGATCCAGGGGCCCCGGGCCTGACTCCGGGCCCGGCCCGGGGCCCGCCCGCGGGGCTGGCATGCTGGGCCGGGTGAAGATCGCCGCCGCGCAGCTGAGCTGCGCCCCCGCCGACGTGTCCGCCAACGCCGTACGGGCGGCCGCGCTCGCCGTGCGGGCCCGGGAGGAGGGCGCCGGGCTGGTGGTGTTCCCCGAGTTGACCCTGACCGGCTACGAGCTGACCGCGCTCGGCGCCGACCCCGGGCTGTGGCTGGCCGATGCCGAGGATCCCCGGCTGGACCCCCTCCGCTCCACCGGGATCGCCACCGCCGTCAACGTCGCGCTGCGCACGGACGACCCCCGGCCCCTCCTCGCGACCCTGGTCCACGACGCGGACGGCGCGCACGTGACCACGTACGCCAAGCAGCACCTGTACCGCCACGAGCAGGAGGTCTTCACCGCGGGGACGGTCCCGGGCCGCTTCGAGCTCGGCGGGATCCGCTTCTCCCTGGGGATCTGCTTCGACAACCACTTCGCGGACGTGCCCGGCGCGGGCGCCGCGGCCGGCTGCCGGGTCCACCTGGCGAGCTCGCTCTACGGCACGGGCGACGGCATCGCCGAGCGGGCGGCGGTCCACCCGGGGATCGCCCGGGACTTCGGGATGTACGTGGTCCTCGCCAACCACGTCGGACCCGCCGGACCGTGGACGGGCTGCGGGGGCGCGGCCGTATGGGCGCCGGACGGGACCCTGCTGGCCGAGGCGGACGCACACACGCCGTCGGTCGCCGTGGCGGAGGTACCGACAGGGGTACCGGCAGAGGTACCGGCAGCGGTACCGGCAGAGGTACCGGCGGGAAGCCGGGACGGGGGCCGCTGACGATCGCGGCCCCGGCCTGACGGAGCGTCCGAGGACGCATCCGCCGGGCCGGGGCCGACAGTTCAGCGGTTCAGCGGACCTGGGTCACCCGTGGGTGGCCGTGGGCTTCGACGCCGGGCTCCGGAAGGGCCCCGGGAAGGTCCGCCGGGCCCTGCGCCCCGTCGGTTCCGGGCAGTTCGCCGGGCGGTGCGACCACGGGCGTTCCGTCGGCCACGCGGTCCCGCATCAGGCCGGGCACCACGAGGGCGAACGCCGCCACCGTGTAGACGCCGGTCCAGAACACCCAGCCGCCGGGCGGGGCCCAGTGCGCGGAGTACGGGATCACGGGGCCGCTGATCCCGACGGCGAAGCGCCGCAGGGTCCAGTAGAACGCCGCCGCGTTGCCCAGGGCGAGCAGCGGCAGGGAGTAGCCGACCAGCCTGCGCAGGGGGAAGCCCTTCTCCGGCATCCGGCGCGCGAGGACCAGCACCGCCATCAGCGGCAGGCCGACGGCGAACGGCAGCAGGTAGCGGCCCTGCCAGACCAGGCCGATCTTCGACGCCTGCGAGGTCTGTCCGACCACCGGCACGATCACGATGGCGATCAGCATGCCGATCAGCGCCACCGTTTCGCGCTTGCGGCCGTACATCAGCCCCAGCACGGTGACCACCGCGATCACGCCGAGCCAGACGTACCAGGTGACGACCGGCGCCGGGGTGTCCAGCCAGCCGAAGAAGCCGAGCATCTGCTGGATGTACATCTCGGTGGCACCGAGGGTGCGGCGGGCCGCTTCCGTCGTGGTGAGGTACTTGGGGATCTTTATGACCGAGTTGTCGGGGTGCGCGGCCGCCCACCCGAGCGCGCCGATCGTGGCGAGGCCGAGCAGGCCCGTCCAGAGCCACATCGCCTTGCGGCGGAGCACCGAGCGCAGCACACCGCGCTCGGCCAGCAGCAGGCCGAAGCAGACCGCTCCCGCGAACCAGATCAGCCCGAGCGGCCGGATGTTGATCAGCACCAGGCCGCCGATGCCGACTCGGGCGAGCCTGCGGTTCAGCAGGTGCGGATCGGGCGACATGAGGATCGACAGCAGGCCCGTCCACACCAGGATTCCGGCGGCGATCTCACCACCGCTGGGGTTGACCATGCCGGCCATGAACAGGGCCATGGGCGTCGCCGCCGTGAACACGCCGAGCAGGGCGAGCGAGCGTCCGCGCCGCCATTCGGAGGCCGTCACCACGGCACTGGCCAGCAGCAGCGAGCAGAACAGCGCCGACATCAGGCGCATGAGGTAGAGGCCCTTGGTGCCCTCCACGAGCAGGCTCGGCCAGCCGGTCATCAGGTAGTACGCCGGGTGGTAGCGGCCTGCGGCGGTGGGGACTTCGACGATGCTGTCCGAGGTCCCGATGGAGGGCGCGCAGGAGGCGGGGGTGCCCGCGTGCCAGGAGTAGCACTCGTGGTGCTTCGGGAGTTCCGAGTACCACTCCGGGAGCTGCACGCCGGTCTCGGCGAAGTCGCCCTTGATGCCCGCGACCACGTGCGGAACCATCACCTCGGAGCCGTTGATCTGCCCCCGGGCGACGGCCGCCGCCCGGATGAAGTGGGCGTGCTCGTCGGGCGAACCGCCGAGCGGTGTCGCTGCCGACCAGCTGGCCGCGATGGTGAAGAAGAGGACGAAGCTGACGGCCCAGAGCCTCTTGGGGGTCCGGGCCGACCAGTCGGCCAGCCGCGTCAATGCGGAGATCATGTCGTCCTCGTGATCATCTGATGTATGTCAGCCAAGTCTGATCGCCGTCCTTGGAGCACTTGTGCTCGGGGGCGAATTGGGGGCACTTTCCGTTCATCTGCCGAATCGTGTGCGACACGTAGGGCAGGATCCGGTAGGTCCCGTCCTGGGCCGGCATGTACCGGTCGGCCATCGAGGACGACACCGTTCCGAGCAGGAGCAGCAGGGCACACAGGGTTCCGATGACGGCCCCCTCCCGGCCCGGCAAGCCCCGGCCCCGTACGGCCTTGGCGTCACCATTGTCCAATGTGCGCCGTTCGGCCAGCCGCTGCGACACCAGGTGGGCGACGAGGGCGGCGAGGATCAACCCGCAGTAGAGCAGCTGGTTGTTGGTGCGGGTGTAGAGCTGGACGGTCTGCGTCTCGTACATGTGCGAGGCGATGTACATGCGCATCAGCCAGGCGGAGATGAACATCGCCGTGATGGTGACCACCATCGGCTTGCGCAGGCCCAGCCAGATCGCGACGCCGAGACAGATGAAGGTCACCAGGGCGAACAGGCCGACCCCGCCGAACTCGCCGGGCGGCGGCCAGTCGCCGACCTTGCCCGGCATGTCCGTGCGCCACATCAGGTAGTAGGCCGGGTCGGTGAAGGTGTCGAAGCGGAAGTTGAAGTCCTTGGTCTCCTGGCCCTCGGTCAGCATGACCACCAGGTACCGCCCGGCCACCGCCATGAAGGCGGCCAGGGTGACGCCCAGGAACGCGGCACCCTTGGCCCGGCCGGTCTTCCAGGGGAAGTACAGGGCTGCGGCGAAGAACACGCCGGCCGCGCTCCACAGGAACCAGCCGGAGTACGTGAGGAAGAGCACACCGATCAGGGCGCCGAAACCGGCGGCCTTGAGCAGCAGCGGCCGCCAGTTCTCGGTGCCGCTGCGGCGCAGCGCCACCACCAGGGCCACCAGGACCGGGACCAGCACCACGAGGACCGTCTGGGCGTACGGCTTGTACGCGTCGATCAGCGCGAAGGCCGGCACGACGCCGAAGGCCAGCGCCCGGAGCGGGCTCAGCAGCAGCCGCCAGGCGAAGTAGACGAACGGCCCGAAGAAGGCGGCCCCGAGGATCTGGAGGTCCTTGAAGGCGTAGGCGGTGTTGCCGCCGTGGAACCACTCCGCGTAGTACCCGAGGGTGTAGAGCGGTGCGGGCGGGTAGACCGGGGAACCCGAGGGCTGCCCGTTGGCGACCGCGTGGGCCCACTCGACGATCCGGCCGCTGTCGCCGTTGAGGCCGAACATCGGCCACGGCGTGCCGTGGAGCGCGACCACCGCCCCCGCCGCTACGAACCCGCTGGCCAGGCCGGCGAGGGCGGCCGCGGAGATCCGGGTGGTCAGATCGAAGTGGCGGCCACCGCGCAGCCGCATCGCGAGCACGACCGCGGCGATGAAGAGCAGACCGAGCAGGGCGAACCGGAACTGGATCGCGGCCAGGCCGCTGACCTGCGCGATGCGGTCCAGCGGATCGAGCTGGAAGCCCACGGCCATCATCGGGAGCGCGAGCGCGCCGGCGAAAGCCACGACGGCTTCCAGGAGCAACAGGGCGCCCCGGGAGCGCAGCACTCCACGTGCGGGACCCGAAACGGGCCGGGCGCGCGTGGCAGGCCCACTCGCGGGACCCGAGCGCACAGGCTCCAACCCCTCGGTACTGACTCTCACGTGAAAGATGTCCCTACTGCTGGTCGGTGCACAGCCCTGTGGCCGGTCGTCTCTCAGCAAGGCACTGTCCGGCTCGGACCCCGAGCGACCGATGCTCCGGACAAGGACGCGGACTCTAGGACGGTGGGGGACAGCTTTGAATCTTGCCGCCGGTCATCCTATCGGGTGGCGCAGGAGCGCTGCGGAGTCCCGGGAGATGCTTCACGCCCCCGGGCAGGGTCGGGTACGGGAGGACACGGCTCCGGAACCCGTACGGAAACAGGGCCCGGCCCGGCCGGAAAGGGGCCCGCGGGGGCCCTGGGCGAGGCCGTGGACCGCCCGGCCGCCCCACCCCCGGGGGCGGGGACCGGCCCGGTCGCAGCAGGGTGCCAGACGACCCGTCAGGCATCCTCCACGCATCGTCTGACCTGGGCTTTCCTCTTGATCGCCGATAAAATCGGGGACAGCTGAAAGGGGTTCGGATGGACCGGAACATACGCAGTGTCGACGACGTGCTCGCCCTCATGGACGGACTCTTCGCACCGGAGGCCGACCGCTGGACCGCCGGCGGCTCCGCCTGGTGGGACGGCTTCTACGCGGACCGCGAGCGGCCGGTGCCGTTCTTCGTGGCGAAGCCCGACGAGAACCTCGTCTCCTTCCTCGACCGCGGACTGGTCCCCGCGGGCGGCCGCGCCCTGGACCTCGGCTGCGGCCCCGGCCGCAACGCCCTGCACCTGGCCGCCCGGGGCTTCGAGGTGGACGCCGTCGACCTCTCGCCGACGGCCCTGGCCTGGGCCGAGGAGCGCGCCCGCGCCGCGGGGGCCCGGGTCCGCTTCCACCACGGCGACGCCTTCGGCGCGGCAGGCACCGGGCTCGTGGGCCCGTACGACCTGATCTACGACTCGGGCTGCTTCCACCACCTGCCGCCGCACCGCCGGGTCAGCTACCTGGACCTGCTGGACCGGCTGCTGGCCCCCGGCGGCCGCTTCGCCCTGACCTGCTTCGCCTCGGGCGCGATGGGATCCGAGCTGTCCGACGCGGAGTTCTACGGCCGGGCCCGCCTCGAAGGCGGGCTCGCGTACACGCCGGAGGCGCTGCGCTGGGTCTTCGACGGCCTCACCGAGGTGGAGCTGCGCCGGATGAACGACGAGCCCGAATCCTCCGGCTCCTTCGGCGAGGCCTTCCTCTGGACGGCGCTGTTCCGCCGCCCGGAGTGAGGGACCGGCCCTTTCCTCACCTCGGGACCGACCGGGCGGCGTCGGGGAGCAGGTGCTTCGCGCCCCACGCCCCCAGGGCCTCCAGAGCCCCGTTCAGCTCGTGGCCGAGCGGGGTCAGCGAGTACTCCACGCGCGGCGGGACCTCCTCGTAGACCTCGCGGTGGACGATGCCGTCCGTCTCCAACTCGCGCAGCTGCGCCGCGAGCACCTTCTCGGAGACCCCCGGGACCAGCCGGCGCAGTTCGCCGAAACGGCGCGGGGCCTGCTCCAGCTCCCACAGGACCGACACCTTCCACTTGCCGTCGATCACGGACATCGCCGCGGCGATCCCGCAGTGATCCGCGCCCGGCCGCTGGGTCAATGCCATCGCGCACCCCTCCCCACCTGTTCGCTCACCTCGGGGTAACCACCCACTCCGAAGTGCGTACTTGAGCACCTGACGGCCCTCGACCAGGCTAAACGGCATGACCGACACCAGCACGAAGACCGGCACGAAGACCCCGCTCACCCTCCTCGGACTCGGCTCGATGGGCACCGCCCTCGCCCGCACCTGGCTCGCCGCCGGGCATCCCCTCACCGTCTGGAACCGCACCCCCGCCAAGGCCGAGGCCCTCGCGGCCGAAGGCGCCGTCGTCGCCGCGAGCCCCGCCGAGGCGGTGGCCGCGAACGGCCTGATCGTGGTCTGCCTGCTGGACCATGCCAGCGTGGGCTCGGCCCTGGAGGGCCTGGACCTCACCGGCAAGGACCTCGTCGACCTGACCACCGGCACGCCCGCCGACGGCCGCGCCCGGGCCGCGTGGGCCCAGGAGCGCGGGGCCCGGTTCCTCGACGGCGGGATCATGGCCACCCCGTCGATGATCGGCGCCCCCGCAGCGGGCGGGTACGTCTTCTACAGCGGCTCCCCCGCCCTGTTCGAAGAGCACCGGAGCACGCTGGAGGTCCCGGCCGGCGCCCGCTTCGTCGGCTCCGACCCCGGCCACGCGGCCCTGCACGACGTGGCCCTGCTGAGCGCCATGACCGGACTCTTCGCCGGGATCTCGCACGCCTACGCGCTGGTCGAGGGCGAGGACGTCTCCCCGAAGGACCTGGCTCCGCTGCTGACCGAGTGGCTGGGGGCGATGGGCTTCTTCGCGGGCGCCGCCGCCGAGCGGCTGGTGTCGGGGGACTTCACCACGGGCGTCGAATCGAACCTGGCCATGCAGGTCACGGCGAGCGGCACCCTGCTGCGGACGGCCGCGGAGCAGGGGGTCAGCACCGAGCTGATCAGTCCGTACCTGGACCTGATGCGGGAGCGGCTGACGGCCGATCCGGCGGCCCACGCCGGCGAGGACACCGCCGGCGCGATCACCCTGCTCAGGCGCTGAGCCGCTTGCCCGCCTGCTGCGCCTGACCCTGGGTCTGCTCCTGGGCCTGCTCCTGGCTCTGCCCCTGGGTCTGAGTCTGGGTCTGAGCGTGGCTCCGGCCCTGCTCGTCCCCCTCCTCGCCCTCCTGCCCTGCGGGTTCGCCCACCAGGTCCCGGACCATGAGCGTCGCCCCGGCCACCGCGCCCGGCATCAGGAACACGGCGACGAGCGGTACCAGGAAGGACAGCACGAGCGGCACCCCGAAGCCGAGCGCCATCATCCGCCGCCCGCGCAGCAGCGCGAGCTGCTCGGTGAGCTGGACCCGGCGGCGCATCAGGGCGACGGAGGTGAGCTCCTGGGCGAGGAAGAAGCCGGAGACGCAGAAGCCGAGGACCGGGACCACGGTCTGTCCGATCACCGGGACGAAGCCGAGTGCGAAGAGCAGGATGCCGAAGAGCAGCACCCGGCCCAGGATCCGCAGGCTGTCGCGGGCGGAGATCCACAGCTCCTGCGCGAGCGTGAGCCCCGACTCCGGGACCTCGCCGCCCTCGGTGCGGTCGACCTGCTCCGAGAGGGACTCGTAGAACGGCTGGCCCACGAGCAGGGTCACGGCGGTGAAGGTGATCACCGCGAGGAAGAGCCCGAGGGAGAAGACCAGGGCGGTCAGGAAGCCGCGGAAGAGCCCGAGCCACGGGGAGGACCAGTCGTCGGCGAAGGGGGTCGCCCAGGCGGTCAGGTCGTCGGCGCCGTAGCCGAGGCCGATGAGCGCGCCGGCGTACAGCGCCAGGGAGACCAGTCCGGGCAGCAGCCCGAAGCCCAGCCACCTGCCGTGGCGCAGTACCCATCGCTGTCCGGCCAGCAGATAGCCGAATCCCCCCGCAAGATCACGCATGGTTCCAGTTTAGGGCGGGCTCCCGGGGCGGGGGACGCCGGGCATGCCGAAGGCCGCACCCCGGTGCCTGGGTGCGGCCTTCGACGTACCGGATGGAACCGGGACGAGCCAGTCGAGCGGGTCGCAGATCAGACCGCGAGCTCGACCGTGATGTTGCCGCGGGTCGCCTTGGAGTACGGGCAGACCTGGTGGGCCTTCTCGAGGAGGTCCTTGGCGGTGGCGGTGTCCACGTTCGGGATGGAGGCCGAGATCTTGACGATGATGCCGAAGCCGTCGTCGTTCTTGCCGATGCCGACCTCGGCGGTGACCGTGGAGCCGGTGATGTCGGCGTTCTCGTTGCGGGCGACGACGCCGAGCGCACCCTGGAAGCAGGCGCTGTAGCCGGCGGCGAACAGCTGCTCGGGGTTGGTGCCCTCGCCGCTGCCACCGAGCTCCTTCGGCGGGTTCACGACGACCTCGAGGCGACCGTCGTTGGTGGCGACGCGACCGTCACGGCCGTTCTCGGCGGTGGCAACAGCGGTGTACGCGACGTCGGACTGCTGGATGGACATGTAAGGAAATCCTCCTGGTAATCGCCGGGACTCGCGCCCACGCGTCACGGCGGTGTGGAGTGAGCCTAACCGGTGAAAGAAACGATCATCTTTCCGGTGTTGTCGCCGCGCAGCATTCCGAGGAAGGCGTCGGTGGCGTTCTCCACTCCCCGGACGACCGTCTCGTCGGCGACGAGCTGCCCGGAGCGCAGCCAGCCGGCCACGTCCTGGACGAACTGCGCCTGCAGTCCGGCGTGGTCTCCGACCAGCACGCCCTGCAGGCGAAGCCGCTTGCCGATGACGAGGGCGAGGTTGCGCGGGCCGGGCATGGGCTCGGTGGCGTTGTACTGGGCGATGGCCCCGCACAGGGTGGCCCGGCCGTGGACCTTCAGGGAGGAGATGGCGGCTTCCAGGTGGTCCCCGCCGACGTTGTCGAAGTAGACGTCGATGCCCTCGGGGGCGGCGTCCTTGAGCTGCTCGGCGACGGGGCCGTTCTTGTAGTTGAAGGCGGCGTCGAAACCGTACTTCTCCGTGAGGAGCGTCACCTTCTCGTCGGAGCCGGCGGAGCCGATCACCCGGGAGGCGCCCTTGATCTTCGCGAACTGGCCGACGAGGCTGCCGACAGCTCCGGCGGCGCCGGAAACGAAGACGGAGTCGCCCTCCTTGAAGGAGGCGACCTCGAGGAGCCCGGCGTAGGCCGTCAGGCCCGGCATGCCGAGGACGCCGAGGTAGGCGGAGAGGGGGGCGAGCGAGGCGTCCACCGGGGTGGCGTGCTTGGCGTCCACGTCCGCGTACTCGCGCCATCCCAGACCGTGCAGCACGTGGTCACCGACCGCGAAGCGCTCGTCGGCCGAGGCCACGACCTCGCCGACCGCGCCGCCGTCCATGGGCTGGTCGAGCTGGAAGGGCGGGATGTACGACTTCACGTCGTTCATCCGGCCGCGCATGTACGGGTCCACGGACATGTGGAGGTTGCGCACCAGAATCCGGCCGGCGGCGGGCTCGGCGTTCACCGGTACCTCGCGCAGGGCGAAGTCCTCGGCGACGGGCCAGCCCTGCGGGCGGCGGACGAGGTGCCACTCACGGCTGACGGCGGGGATCTCGGACATGGCGTCACTCCTGGGGAGGGGAAGAAGTGCAAAATGCTTCAGGACGTGAAACAACCATGCGCCTGGATATTTCATGTTGTCAAGTAAATGGGTACGCTGGATCCATGCCCAGCCGTCGCGCAGACCCCCTGACCCTCGAAGTCGTCGAGCTCATCGGCGACGTCGTGACCCGCTACCACCAGGAGTACGAGCACGCGGCCTCCAGCCACCAGCTCACCGGCGCCCAGGCCCGCGTGCTGAACCTGCTCTCCCTGGAGCCGATGCCGATGCGCAAGATCGCGCAGAAGCTGCGGTGCGAGCCGTCGAACATCACCGGCATCGTGGACCGCCTGGAGACCCGCGGGCTGGTCGAGCGCCGCCCGGACCCGGCCGACCGCCGGGTGAAGTTGGCCGCGCCCACCGAGGAGGGCCTGCAGACCGCCGACCGGCTCCGCGCGTCCCTGGACTTCGCCCGGGAGCCCCTGGCCGGACTCTCCCCGGCCGAGCGTGCGGTCCTGCGGGACCTGCTCAGGCGGATGCTGGGCTGAGCTCCCCGCTCACCAGCACAGCGGGTTCCACCACGGGCACTCCGGCGGCTCCGGGGTCGGACTCGGCTTCGGATCGGGCTTCGGCTTCGTATCGGGCTTCTTCGTACCCGGGGGCTTGCCGGGAGTCGCGGAGCCGCTGGAACCCGATGCGCTCGGAGCAGCGGACGTCGGAGTCCGGGAAGCGCTCCGCGACGGCCCCGTCGACCCGGAGGCGGAGGCGGAGGCGGAGCCCGACGACCCGACGGTGGAGGCCCCGGTGGTCCGGCCGGTCCCGCCCGGCTTCGCACCCCCGGCCGTGGCCTTCGTGGAGCCGGCGCCCTGCCCCTTCGTCGAGGCCGTCCCCGTGGGCGCGGCCGGATCCCCCGTCAGGCCCGGCAGCGGTGCCGGCTCCGCGGGAGCATCGTCGGTCAGCACCACCGTCGCCGCCCGGTCGGTGCGCTCCCCGTCGGTCGCCAGCCGGGCCAGGCCCAGGGTCGCGACGGCGGCGAGCATCAGCCCGAGGCCCACGGTGAGCGCGGTCCGGCGGCGTCGGCGGTGCCCGGCGCGGCGGCGGTCCGCGGCGCGGCTCTGGGCCCGACCACGGCCCCGACCGTCTCCCCGCTCCCCGGACAGCACGACGAGCGAGTCGGCGTACACGTCGGCAAGCACGGCCGGGTCGCTTCCGAAGGCGTCGGCGGAGCCCGGGGCGGGCGCGGCGGGCGCGGCGGATATCAGGCGTTCGGCCGGGGTTCCGCATCCGGCGCACGCCAGCGCGCCGTTGAGGTACCTGCGGCAGGCGATGCAATAGTCCATGGCGCCCGCAGGCTACGCGTTCGCTCACAACGGCCGGATACCGGGATCGTGAGGATCCTGTGTGGAAGGGTTGGCTTCCATGACGAGGACGCCGGGGACACCGCCCCTCACCCCGGGCCCCTTCGGCCCCACGGGCTTCCAACTGGTTCTGCTGCGCCGGATGGCGGATTTCCAGCCGGGCCTCGCGGAGGAGGCCCGCCGACAGCTCGGCGCCTCCCCGGCCGAGCAGCGGGAGGCCAACAAGCGCTGGCAGGCCATGGTCCGGTCGCCGCGTTCGCGGGGCGCCCTGGCCCGCTACCGCTCGGTGCTCGGCCCGCCCGAGGCCGTCTCCTCCCGCACGATCGGCGATCTGACGTGCGAGGCCCTGCTGTGGCCGGTGCCGCTCTGGCCCGGCCTGCGCTTCGAGGTGCTCGCCGCGCCGGACGGGGCCGTCTGGAACGAGTGGCTGATCCGGGCCCCGGGTGCGCCCGGACCCGTACTGGAGTCGCCGGAGGACCTGCGGCCCTGGTCGGCGACGGTCGACGAGGTGGCGCGGGCCTTCGCCCCCGTCCGGCCCATGGAGGGCACCGCGCCGACGCGGTGGCGGCTGGCGTTCACCGCGTCGGGGCGGGCCTGCGTCGCGGAGTTCACGTACGGACTGCTCCAGGAAGTGTCCGTGGAGACGGTCTAGGAGCGCAGGAAGGCCCGTACGCCCGCCGAGGTGGGGTCGTCCCCGAGCAGGTCGTTGTGCTTGAGGCAGCCGACCGGGGTGTTGGTCGCCCCGGTGAGCGGGACGCTGTCGTCGGGGTTGATGACCTCGTCGCAGTTCGACCAGAAGGTGGCGTACCGCACCGCGCCGGGGGTCTCGTCACCGGAGTTCAGGTTCTTCACCACGTAGGAACCGGGGGTCATGTCCCGGCACGCCTGGTCCCACAGGGCGCAGGCCCAGGCGGTGGAGGTGCCGCGGTTGGGGCCGGCGAGGGAGACCCAGCGGTCGACGTACGGGCCGCCGCCGCCGAACTTCACGTACCAGCGGGTGACCAGCGAGCCGAAGGAGTGGGCGACCAGGTCCACCCGGGCGGCGCCGGTCTGCCGGCGGACCTCGTCCACGTAGGCGGCGAGCCGTCCGGAGAGGACCTCGTTGACCGACTGGTGGGTGTCGTATCCGAAGGAGAAGAGCTCGGAGTCGGCGTATCCGTCGGCGCGCAGGTCCTCGCGCAGGGAGCCCCAGACGCCGGGATCGGCGTTGTAGCCGTGCACGAACACCACCGGATTGCGCGCACCGGCCGATCCGGAGGGCGCGCCGGAGGCCCGGGTCGGGGCCTGGGCGAGACCGGAAGGCGCGCCGGAGGCCTGGGCCGGGAGCGCGGGCGCCGCGAGCAGCGCCAGGCAGAGCGTCAGCAGCGCGAGCAGTCTCTGGCGCACCGTCAGCATCGGGTCCCCTTTACCTTGTTACGCACGAGTAGCACGATCGGTGCGGGCATGGTCGCGCCTGGCGTCGCAGAATTCCACCCCCGTGCAGCACTCACCGGCACCCCTCGTGACCCTTCCGTATCTCACGACACCCCCCACCCGGAGCATCAAATCGGGCAATACGGGTAATTCACCCCAGAAGATGTGAAGTGTGACCGGCACCCGCCGGTCTTCTTGCGTCAGTGCTCTCGGGAGGATCTGCCGTGACCGTCAGTCTTGAGCAGTTGCGCCGCTGCCACGTGGCCGTCGACCTCGGAGCGGCCAGGACCCGCGTCTACGTCAAGGGCCTCGGCCTGGTCGTGGACGAGCCCAGCGTCGCCGCCGTGAACACGCGGACCGGCGCACTCATCGCCGTCGGCACCTTCGCCGAACGGATGACCGGCCGCACGCCCGACTACATCCGCGTGGTCCGCCCCGTCTCCGGCGGCACCGTCGTGGACATCGAGATGGCCCAGCGCATGCTGCGCCACCTCCTCGGCGAGAAGCTGCGGCGCGCCCTGCGCCGCAAGCCCCGGCTGCGGGCCGCCGCCTGCACCCCGCACGACGCCGACCCGCTCGCCCAGCGCGCGGCGGTGGAGACGATGGTCGGGCTCGGAGCCCGGCGCGTCGAACTCGTCGACACCCTGATCGCGGCGGCCGTCGGCTGCGGACTGCCCGTGGAGCAGCCGACCGCGACGATGATCATGGTGTGCGGGGCCGCCGCCACCCAGGTCGCCGTCCTCTCCCTCGGCTCGATCGTCACCGCCGTGCGGATCCCGGTCGGCGGTGAGGCCATCGACCACGCCGTCGTCCAGCACCTGCGCCACGCGCACGAGCTGATGCTGCCCAGCCAGGCCGTCCGCCCGCTCCAACTGGCCCTGCACGGCAACGGCATCACCGCCGAGGGCCCGGCCTCCACCCTCATCCACGGCCGCGACGTATCCACCGGACTCGCCCGCTCCGTCAACGTGGACACCGCGGCCGTCCGGGACGCCATCTACACCCCGCTGACCGCCGTCCTCGACGGCATCGGCAAGGTGCTGCGCGACTGCCCGCCTGACCTGGTGGCCGATCTGACCGACCGAGGGATCATGATGGTGGGTGGCAGCGCCTTGCTGCCGGGCCTGGACCAGATGCTCCGCGACGCCACCGGGATGCCCGTGGCCATCGCCGAACGGCCGGACGTCTGTGCCGTACTGGGCCTCGGCATGATGATCGAAGGGAAGATCGCCCCCATGGTTCTGAACCCCCTGGCCGAATGACGGACGCCGAGTCGTCCCCGGCAGCCCCCGGGGACGGGACGGGCGTCGCCGCCCGCCAGGCCGCGAGCCTGCCCGTCCTCCTGGAGGCGGTCCTCAGCGTCGGTTCCGAACTCGAACTGCGGACCACCCTCCAGCACATCGTGGATTCGGCGACCGAGCTGTGTGCGGCACGGTACGGAGCGCTCGGGGTCATCGACCCCGAGCGCGCCCGGCTGACCGAGCTGTTCACCTCCGGCATGACCGAGGCCGAGAAGGCCGCGATCCCCCACCTGCCGGACGGCCGTACCGGCCTGCTCGGCGCCCTGATCACCGATCCGCGCCCGCTCGTCCTGGAGGACCTCAACCAGGACCCCCGCGCGGCGGGCTTCCCGCCGGGACACCCCCCGATGAAGGGCTTCCTCGGCGCCCCCATCCGGGTCCACACCGAGGTCTTCGGCAACCTCTACCTCACCGACAAGCAGGGCGGCGGCCCCTTCACGGACGAGGACCTCGCACTGCTGCGCGTCCTGGCCTCGCAGGCGGGGATAGCGATCGGCAACGCCCGGCTGTACGAGACCGCGCGCCGCCGGGAGCGCTGGATCGAGGGCGCCGCCGCCGTGACCACCACCCTGCTGGCGGGCCGGCCGGCCGCCGACGCGCTGATGTGCGTGGCCGAACGGGCCAGGCTGCTGGCCGACGCCGCGGCCGGGGTCGTCCTCCAGCCGACCGCCGAGGGCGGCATGGAGATCGTGGCCGCCTCCACGCAGGGGGACCCCGGAGACCTGGTGGGCACGGCCATCGCCCCGGGCTCGGCGGTCCTGGAACAGCTCCTGGGCGGGGAGCCGGTCTTCATAGAGGACTCGGCGACGGACCCCCGGATGACCACGCACGTACGGGAGCGCTTCGGCCCCAGCATGATGCTGCCCCTCCAGAGCGGCGGCCAGCTCATCGGCACGCTCGCCCTGCCGCGGGTCCGCGGCGGCCCCGCCTACGACGCGGTCGACCGGCTGCTGGCCTCGCAGTTCGCCTCCCAGGCCGCCCTGGCCCTGGTCCTGGCGGACGCGCAGCACGACCGCGAGCAGCTGGCCGTCTACGAGGACCGCGACCGCATCGCCCGCGACCTCCACGACCTGGTGGTCCAGCGGCTGTTCGCGACGGAGATGATGCTGGAGAGCACCCGGCGGCGCTCCTCCAAGTCACCCACCGGGGACACCGTCGGCGAGGAACTGAGCCGGGCCGTGGACGAGCTCGACTCCACCATCCAGGAGGTCCGCACGGCCATCTTCGCCCTCCAGCAGCCGCCGACGGACGCCCCGACCACCTTCCGGGGCCGGGTCCTGCGGGAGACCGGCGGGGCGGCGGTCCTGCTGGGCTTCCAGCCGTCGGTGCACTTCGCGGGCACGGTGGACGCGCTGCTCCCGGATCCGGTCGCGGGCGAACTCCTCTCCGCCCTGCGCGGCGCGCTGGCCGCGGCGCACCGGCGCGCGGAGGTCACCTCCATCGACGTCGAGGTCGACGCGGTCCCCGCCCGGGTCCGCCTCACCGTCTCCGACGACGGCCGCACGGAATCGGGCACCCGAGGCACGACCCTGACCTGGGAAGCCCCCCTCTGACACCGACGGGCCGACGGGCGGCTGCGGCCGGGTCGGCCCTGCGGGGCGGAGGTCCCCTACCCGCCCTTCGCCCGTCCCCCGGGGCCCTGCTTTCAGCCGTCCGGCGTTCGAGGACCGGGGTCCGGGGCGGAGCCCCAGGGGGTCCGGGCGGAGCACGGGGCCCTGTCTTCAGCCCGTCCGGCGTTTGCGGACCGGATCAGGGCGGACCCCTGGGAACGGTGGAAGGGCGGGTAGGGGACTTCGCCCCGCAGGGCGACCCCACCCGCACCGCGCGAGCCGCGCACCAGGCACCGGCCCGTACGCTGGCGGCGTGACGACCCGCCCCTCGGCCCGCGCCGCCATCGCCTCCGCCACCGACCCCGGCAGCTTCACCGAACTCCCCGCCCCGCCCGGGGACTCCGCCCCCGACGGCCCCCTCGGCTGGGCCGGCTACGACGACTCCCGCGCCCGCGCCACGCAGCGCACCGGCGAGGACGAGTCCGTCGTCACCGGCACCGCCCGCATCGGCGGCCACGAAGCCACCGTGATCTCCTTCGAGTTCGGCTTCCTCGGCGGGTCCCTCGGCCACCGCACCGGCGATCGGCTGGAGGCGGCCTACGCCCACGCCCGCACCCACCGCCTCCCCCTCGTCTCCCTCATCGCCACCGGCGGCTCCCGCATGCAAGAGGGCATGCTCGCGCTGACCCAACTGCAGCGCGTGGCACGCCAGTCCGCCCTCACCCGCGCCGCGGGCCTCCCCCAGATCGCCGTCCTGCGCGACCCCACGACCGGCGGCGGCTGGGCCACCCTCGGAGCGGGGGCCGACGTGATCCTCGCGCTGCCCGGGGCGCAGGTCGGGTTCGCCGGGTCCCGGGTGCGGCCGCCCGACGCGGATCCGGCCGCCTACACCGCCGAGGGGCAGTACGCCGCCGGGCACGTGGACGCCCTCGTCCCCGCCCTGCAGCTCCCCACGACCCTGGCGGCCTGGCTCCGGGTGCTCGCCGCGCCCCGCTCCGCCGAGCCCGTGGAACCCCCCGCCGCGCTGGCCGACGTAGAGCTGCCGCCCACGGGATGGGACGCGGTCCTGCAGGCCCGTCACCCCGGTCGGCCGCGCGCGGAGCAGTACCTGGACTCCTACTTCGAGCTCCGGCTCCGCCTCTCGGGCGACCGGGCGGGCGGCACCGACCCCGGGATGCTGTGCGGGTTCGGGCTCCGGGAGGGCCGGGCCGTGGCCTACGCCGCCCAGTGCGGCACCGCCACCCGCCCGGCCGGGTACCGTACGGCGGCCCGCGTCGTGCGGCTCGCGGACCGGCTCGGGATCCCGGTGCTCACCCTCGTGGACACCCCGGGCGCGGCCAACGACGCCGCTGCCGAGCACGCGGGCGCGGGCGCGGCCATCGCCGACGCCTTCGCGGCGCTCGCCTCGGCCGCGGTCCCCGTCACCACCCTGCTCATCGGCGAGGGCGGCTCGGGCGGCGCCCTCGCCCTGGCGGCGCACGGCAACACCTGGGTCACCCCGGACAGCTACTTCTCGGTGATCGCCCCCGAACTGGCGGCGGCCATCCTCAAGCGCCCCCCGGAGTCGGCCCCGGCGACGGCGGACCAGCTGCGCGTCCGCCCCCAGGACCTGGTCGCCCTGGGCGTCGCCCGCGGAATCGTCTCCCCCGCGAAGGAGGGGACGAAGGAGACGACTTAGGGTCCCCAGCTCCGCGGCGGCAGCTTCACGTCCACCCGGTACAGCCGGGTGATCTGCTGCTGGAACTCGTTGTCGTCGCTGGTCAGCAGCAGCCGCACCCGTCCGAGGCCGTCGTGGTCCCTGACCACCATGCCCTCGACGTTGTCGACCAGTGGATGGTTCTGCGGCAGCTTGGACGGTGCGCCCGGGGTCGGACAGCCGTCGAGGTCCCCGATCGGCGTCGTGCGCGCGGTCCGCAGCCCCTTCACACCCGTCCGGATCGGGCGAACCGCGCCGGGCTGATCCCCACGTGCCGCCCGAAGTGCCGTGTCAGGTGCGCCTGGTCGTAGAAGCCGGCGGCCACCGCGGCCTCGGCCGGCCGCATCCCCGCCAGCAGCAGTCGCCGCGCCTTCGCGACCCGCAGCCCCGTGAGGTAGGCGTGCGGCGGGAGCCCGAACGCCTGCCGGAAGCTGCGGATCAGGTGGGTGGGATGGGCGTGACCCAGAAGCGCGGAAGCCTCCTCCAAGGTGATCCCGCCGAGGACCCGCGCATCGAGGAGCTCGCGCAGTCGTACGGCCGCATCCGGGCCCGGAGCCCCGTACGGGACAACCGGGCGCCCCTCCAGCCACGTGCGCAGCCGCTCCTGGACGAAGGCGAGCCGCGACTGCGCCTCCAGCCGCTCGACCGCGCCGGCCGGCAACTCCCGGGCGCCCAGCGCGCGGTGCAGTCCGTGCACCCGGTCCCGCAGGGCGGCATCGAGCAGCAGCGGCGCGTCGACGGCGGCCCCAGTCAGCGACTCCGGGAGCACGGACGCGTCGAGGTACAGCACGCGCTTGCGGAAACCCGCCTCGGTGACGGTCCGCCCGTCGTGCACCACCCCGGGCGGCAACAGGGCCACCGTGTCCGAGCCGCCCACGCCGTGCCGTTCGCGGTCGAGCCCGAAGTCGACGCGGCCGCCGTCGAGGATCATCAGCGTCCACGTGTCGTGGACGTGCGCGGGGTAGGCGTGATCGGTGAACCGGGCGTGGAACACCTCGGCGATCCCCGGCACCGGCGGCTGCCAGGCCGAGACCGTGCTGTGCGGACGTATCGCGGCTGACATGTCAGGAACGTACAAGACCGGCCGGCCCGCACGCCGGCAGCCTGTCCGCATGACGACACCCGAGAGCACGCACGAGAACGCTCACCCGGCGGCGGCCGTGGTGAACATCGCGGAGAAGCTGGCCGGTTTCACCGAGCAATGGGCCCCGCACCGGATCGCCCGGGTCAACGACTACGAGGTCAAGATCGCCAAGATCCAGGGCGAGTTCATCTGGCACACCCACGAGGACACCGACGAGCTCTTCCTCGTCGTCAGCGGCACCCTGACGATCCGGCTGCGCGCCGGGGACGTCGTACTGAACCCCGGGGAGATCTACGTGGTCCCCCGCGGGGTGGAGCACTGCCCGCAGGCCGACGGGGAGACGGCGATCCTGCTGTTCGAGCCCGCCGGCACCACCAACACCGGCGGCGAGGTCAGCGACCGCACCCGCGAGGCGGTGGACGCGTAAGCCGGCCCCCCTCAAGCCTGCGGCTTTCGCGCGTCGTACCGGGCGAAGCCCCGCCATCGCGCGGCCAGCAGGGCCAAGACGAGTACGCAGCCGAGCCCGCCGCCCGTGATCGCGACGGTCGGGGAGGTGAGCTCGGCGGTGGACCCGGCGAGGAAGTCCCCGAGCCGGGGTCCGCCGGCGACGACCACGATGAAGACGCCCTGCAGGCGGCCCCGCATCTCGTCCGGGGTCGCGGCCTGGAGCATGGTGCTGCGGAACACCATCGAGATGCTGTCGGCGCACCCGGCCAGGGCCAGGAAGAGCAGCCCGAGCCAGAGGTTGCGGGTCAGCCCGAACACGGCGATGGCCAGCCCCCACCCGGCGACGGAGAGCAGGATCGCCGCCCCGTGCCGGCGGATCCGCCCCTGCCAGCCGGAGAGCAGCCCCCCGAGCAGCGCCCCGACGGCCGGGGCGGCCACGAGCAGCCCGACCGTCTTGGCATCGCCGCCGTACCAGAGCACGGCGACGGCCGGGAACAGCGCCTTCGGCTGGGCCAGCACCATGGCGGCCAGGTCGGAGAAGAAGGTCATCCGGATGTTCGGCCGGGTCCCCAGGAAGCGCAGGCCGTCGAGCACGGAGGCCGGCCCCCGGCGGGCACCGGCCCCCTCGGGACTCATCGGCGGCAGTCGCCACATCGCGTAGAGGGCGGCGCCGAAGGTGAGGGCGTCGATCAGGTACGCGGCCTGGTAGCCCCACCAGCCGACGATGACCCCGCCCAGCGCCGGGCCGGCCGTCATGCCGAAGGTCCAGACCACGGAGTTCAGGGCGTTGGCGGCGGGCAGCTGCTCGGCGGGCAGCAGCCGCGGGATCATCGCCGACTGGGCGGGCCCGCTGAGGGCCCCGCAGACGGACTGGAGCGCGACGACGGAGTACAGCAGCCAGACCCGGTGGTAGTCCAGGAGCGCGGCGCCGGCCAGGGCGAAGGAGAGGGCGGTCAGGCCGAGCGCACTGACGAGGCCGAGCTTGCGCCGGTCGACGGTGTCGGCGATGGCCCCGCCGTAGAGCCCGAAGGTGACCAGCGGGACGAGCGAGCACAGCCCGACGAGTCCGACGGAGAAGCTGGAACCGGTGATCTCGTAGACCTGGAGCGAGATGGCCAGGGCCGTCATCGCCTGGCCCAGCCAGGAAACGATTCCGCCGAACCACAGCCGCCGGAAGTCCGGGGAGGTTCTCAGCGGGGTGAGGTCGGCCCATATGCGGCGCCGGGGGCGGGTGGACGCGGGTGGAGCGGTCGTACGAGTCACAACGGATGATAAGCCGCCCCTGCCCTGGGCCTACCCCGGGCCTGCCCTGGGCCTACCCCGGGCCTACCCCGGGCCTACCCTGGGCCTGACCGGCCCCGGCCGGAGTCCGCTCGGAGCCCGGCCGAGCGGACGTCGAGCGGACGTCGAGCGGACTCCGCGTTCCCGCACGCGCACCACTCGCCCCACCCGGAACCCGAGCCCCGGTGCGGCGCATTCCTTGCCGGTAACTCGCCACTATCACCGGACATTTGACCGAATAGACGTGCGCTCCTCGCCTGAAGTTCAGCTCATGATGAAAAGACTCGTATGTCCAGGGAGGCGCAGTGATCGAACCTGGCACCAGCACCACGAGCACCGGAACCGGCACCGGAACCGGCACCACGAGCACCGGCATCAAGAGAACGGGGCCGAAGACGCAGGGACCGCGCGCGACCGGTCCGGTCTTCCCCCTCACCCTGGGGGTCGAGGAGGAGTTCCTCCTCGTCGACGCCCGCACCCTGCGGGTGGTCCCGGCCGCCCCGCTCGTCCTGTCCACCGCCGCGGGGCTCCCCCACGAACTGCACCCCGAGGGCACCCGCTACCAGGTGGAGATCTCCACCCCCGTCGCCGACTCGGCCGCGATCCTGCGCAGCGAGCTCGCCGGCTTGCGGCGCACCCTCGCGCGGGCCGCCCGCGCCCACGGCTGCCGACTGCTGGCCGCGCCTTCGCCGGTGGTCGCCCTGGAGGGCCCCCTCCACCTGACCGACGACGAGCCGCGCCAGCGCGAGCAGGCCCGGCGCTTCGGCGCGCTCACCGACACCCTCGTCAGCTGCGGCCGGCACGTCCACATCGGCACCCTCGACGTGGACACGGCGGTGGCCGTCTCCAACCGGGTCCGGCCCTGGCTGCCCACGCTGATCGCGCTGGCGGCCAACTCCCCCTTCTGGGGCGGCCGCGACACCGGCCACGCCAGCTGGCGGGCGATGGCCTGGGCGGGCTGGCCCTCGGCGGGCCTGCCCCCGCACTTCACCTCGACGGCCCACTTCCGCCGCTCCGTGCAGACCCTGCTCGGCTCCGGGGCGGCCCTCGACACCAAGATGGTCTACTGGGACCTCCGGCCCTCGGGGAACTGGCCGACGCTCGAACTCCGGGCCCCCGACATGTCCCCGGACATCGATTCGGCCATCCTCCAGGCCGAACTGGCCCGCGCCCTCGTCGCGACGGCCCTGCGCGACATCGCCGAGCAGCGGCCGGATCCGCCCGTACGGGACGACGTACTGCGCCTCGCGCGCTGGCGGGCGGCCCACGACGGCCTGGAGGGCTTCGGGCTGGACCCGTACACGGGAGTCGAACTCCCGGCGGCAGACCTGGCGGAGGCCCTGCTCGACCTGGTGGCCCCCGAACTGGCCGCGTCCGGCGACCTCGACCACGCGTCGAGAACCATGACCGGCCTCCTGCGCGACGGTTCGGGCGCCCACCGACAGCGCACGGCCTTCGCCCGCCGCGGCGATCTGAAGGACGTACTGCGCCTCTTGGCGGACGAGACGGAGGCCTCCTAGCCGGTACCGCCCCGAGACACCGAAGCCGCAGGTGCAATCGATTCTGCGCCTGCGGCTCGCAGCGGGGCGCACGTCGGCGCGGGCCCGCGCCGGTCGGCAACCGGCCAGGAAAGGCCTGCTTGCGCCCCTCCGCCGGACCTGGCACCGGGCTATGCTGCGAACAGAACGTCCCCGTTCGAGACCCCGACGGTGCGTTGCCTGCCACAGATCTCCGCGTCCCGGCACGGACCCCGCGTCCGCCCGCCCGGCGCATCCGAGGGCACGGCTCGTCCCGCATCCTGGAACACAGGCCTCCGGACCGGCCCCCGCCCGCCGCGCACGTACACCCGCACCGGGAAGTGCCTGGAGGAGCCGGGGAGTTCGGCGCCGAACGGCGTTGCCCGGCTGCTCCCGAACCGAGGCACCCCACCATGCGTGTCCCCGATCCGAACGCCGACCGGTACGACGACGGCAGCCGCGTGCTGATCGCTCCGGTCGGAGAGATCGACGTGGCGACCGTCCACTCGCTGCGCGCCTCCCTGGCGCAATGTCTGCACGACGGCGTCCGTACCGTCGACGTCGATCTGTCCGCCGTCACCTTCTGCGACTGCAGTTGCCTGGGCGTGCTCCTCTCCTCGTGGTGGCGCATCACGGCGGCCGGCGGGAGCCTGCACCTGCACCACCCGCCGCCCGTACTGGTCAGGATGGTCCACATCACCCGTTCCGGTTTCCTGCTCGGCGACCGTCCCGCTCCCGCGCTCCCCGCCTCCCTGGGCGGAGCGCTGTGACGGACACCTCGCCACAGGGGAATCCGCAGCAGGGGCGTCCACGGCAGGTGCGTCCGCTGCGCGGCCGCCGCGCGGCTCTGTCCGAGCCGGACGCCCTGGCCGAGCTCCGTCTGCGGCGGCTGAACCGGTGGCAGGCCGAGGGGCTGAAGGAGGACGTGGCGGACCTGTACGTGGAGTCCTCGTACCCGGTGATCGGCACGGCCCACAGCTGTCGGGAAGCCTTCCTGCACCGACTCACGGGCGACGTCCGGCGACCCGGATTCGCCATGCTGGTCGCGGAGCGGCCCGCCCTGTTCGGATGCGCCTTCGGCTTCCCCCTGCGGCGCGACGGCTCCTGGTGGCGGGGGTTCCTCGGCACCGTGCCCCGGGACGTCGAACGGCTCACGGCCTCCGGCCACGTCTTCGCCATCAGCGAGGTCGTGGTCGCACCGCACGAACAGTGCCGCACGGTCGGCAGACGCCTACAGGAACGGCTGCTCGACGACCACGGGGCCTCGCTGGGCGCCACCTTGGTGCCCGACTCCGACATCAGGACCCTGAAGGCCTTCCAGTCCTGGGGGTGGCGCGAGATCGGCGAGGTCCACAGGCCGCCCGGTACGGAGCTGATCCGGGCCCTGGTCCTGCCCCTCGGCCCGGCGCTCGCGACCGGTGCGCAGCGCCCCGGCGGTACGCAGCGCCACGACGGTCTTCACCGGCCGGGACGGTGACGGGTGGGCGGTCGGCCCGGATCCAGGTGCTGGTGGCCGAGCAGGCGGCCCGGCGCGGCGCACGGGTCGCGGTGGTGGACGTGTGCACGGCCGCCGTGGCCGCGCTCCCGATCGGCGGAGCCGGGGTGACGGCCATGTCCCGGCCGGCGGCCGGGCGTCCGCTGTGCTCCACGGGCCCGGTGAGCGAGCGGATCGAGGAACTCCAGCTCACCTTGGGCGAAGGCCCCGGTGTGGACGCCCACGCCCTCGGGTCGGCGGTCCTGGCACCCGATCTGCGGGCCGACGGGGAACGGCGCCGGTGGCCCGCCTTCGCCCCCGAGGCCGTCGCCACCGGCGCGGCGGCGGTGTTCGCGTTCCCGCTGCGGATCGGCGCGATCAGTCCCGGAGTCCTCGACCTCTACTCCGCGGTTCCGGTCGAGCTGGACTCCGGGGAGCTGGCCGACGCCATGGTGTTCGCCGACACCGCCACGCTCGTGCTCCTCGGCACGCGGATCGACCCGGCGTGGGGACCCGGCAGTGACCTCGGCGGCTACCGGGCCGAGGTCGACCAGGCCACCGGGATGCTCACCGTGCAGCTCGGCGTGGGCATCGAGGAGGCGTTCGTCCGCCTGCGCGCCCACGCGTACACCCACGGGCGGCGGCTCGCCGAGGCGGCCGCCGACGTGGTGGCCCACCGGCTGCGGTTCACGCAGGACCCGGACGAGGAACGGAGCGCAGCCGACGATGCCTGACAACAGAAGGTGTGCACGATGAATGAGCAGCTCCTTGCCAAGGCCTTCGTCGAACTGGCGGACAACCTGGTCGCGGACTTCGACCTGATCGACTTCCTCCGCATGCTGACCGACAACTGTGTCGGCATGCTCGGCATGAGCGCGGCCGGCGTGCTCCTCGCGGACCTGAACGGGGAACTCCGCGTGATGGCCGCCTCCGACGAGCAAGTGCGGGTACTCGAACTGTTCCAGCTCCAGAACGACGAAGGCCCGTGCCTGGAGTGCTTCCGCGCCGGCGCCCCCGTCACCGTCCCCGACCTGGCCGAGGAGGCGGTCCGCTGGCCGCGCTTCACCGAACAGGCCCTCCGCAGCGGGTACTCGGCGGTCCAGACCCTGCCGATGC
Source organism: Streptomyces sp. NPDC058289 (assembly GCF_042880975.1). NCBI lineage: Bacteria > Bacillati > Actinomycetota > Actinomycetes > Kitasatosporales > Streptomycetaceae > Streptomyces > Streptomyces sp. NPDC058289. Next base: position 49,011 of record NZ_JBHVYI010000035.1, on the reverse strand, counting down.
GCCTGCGGGACGAGGTCGTCGGAGCCCTGAACCTGTTCCGCACCCGCCCCGGGCCCTTCGACCCGGCCGCCACGCGCATCGCCCAGGCCCTGGCCGACGTCGCCACCATCAGCCTCCTCCAGCAGCGCTCCACCCGACACAGCTCCATGCTCAACGAGCAGTTGCAGGCGGCCCTGAACAGCCGTGTGCTGATCGAGCAGGCCAAGGGCAAGCTCGCCGAACGCCAGGGCATCGGCATGGAGGAAGCCTTCACCGCACTGCGGAGCTATGCCCGCGCGCACAACCGCCGGCTGTCCGACCTGGCCGGCGCCTTCATCGCCGGCACCGAACCCCTCCCGGGTTTGACCCCCTGACCTTCAGCGCCGTTCCCAGCCGTCCCGGCCGTCCCGCCGGTCCCAGCCGTCCCGCCGGTCCCGGCGGTCCTCGCGGTCCTCGCGGCTCCGGCGGCCGCGGTGCTGCCGGACGTAGCGGCGGTCCCAGCGGTGCTGCCGGTCCCGGTGTTCGCGGTAGTCGCCGTAGCTGTCGTAGCCGTCGTGGTCACGGTGGTTGCCGTCATCACGGTGACCGTCACGATCGTGGTCGTGGTCGCGGTGGCCACCGGCGCGGCCCGAGCCGCCCCTGCGGCCGCGGCGCACCAGGGCGAAGAGCAGCACGGCGGCGGCCACCCACAGCAGGTGGCTGAGATAGCCGAAGAGGATCAGGGCAACAAGAAGGACGAGGAGCACGAGGAGTACGACGGGCACGGGCAGTCCCTTCCACAGCGGAACGGGTCATCGCTGCCGGGGACCGGGGCCTCGTCAAGCAGGGTAGACCCACGGCGAGTTGAGCGACAGCCCCCGCCCGGCCTCCACCCCCGGACCCGCTCCCGCCCCCGCCGACGGCCCTGTTGACAGGGCGCACCGCCCGGCGTTGACTGACGGGGACGGCGTCGGGCCGCACCACCCCGGGAGGATCCGGGCCAGGCCCCCGCCGCTCCGCTTCGCCCGGACCCCGCGGAACGCAGGCACCACCCCTGTGACCGCTGTGCAGGTCCCGGCCACGCCCTTCCGGATCCTTCTCCTCCTGCCCGGCACCGATGCGCCATCAACCGAGGAGAGTCGACGCGCATGCAGCAGTACGACGTACGAGCCTGCAGCAGCGGGGAGCGGCCATGTCCAGGGCCGTGATCATCATCGTGGCCATCGTCTTCGCGACCCTGCTCGCGGTGACGGCCGTCCTCCTGGCCACACTCGGCCACCGCCGCATCGGGCGCGGCCTGAAGCGGCGCTTCGGCCCCGAGTACGAACGCCTGGTGAACCGTCACGAGGGCGACACCAAGGCCGCGGACCGGGAACTGGGAGAGCGCCTGAAGCAGCACGGCTCCGTCCGGGAGCGACCGCTCTCACCGGCCTCCCGGGAGCAGTACGCGGCCCAGTGGGCCGGGATCCAGAGGCGGTTCGTCGATTCCCCGCAGGAGTCACTCGCCGAGGCCGACGCCTTGTTGACGCGGCTGACGGCGGACCGGGGCTTCCCGGACGGCGGGCCCTTCGAAGAACGGCTCGCCGCGCTCTCCGTGCACCACGCGCAGCACGTGGACGGCTACCGCGGGATGCGCGCAGCCGTCCACGGCGAGGGCGGCACGGAGGAGAAGAGGCGGGCCATGATCGGAGCCCGGGGCCTCTTCGACGCCCTGGTGGCGCAGCAGCCGGCCGACTCGGGCCGGCACCGTCCGCAGCGGCACCCCGTCGAGGGAAGTGGCACGCGATGACGTACGACGAGGAACGCGCACGGCAGGCCCCGGCCCGCAAGCCGCCCCCGGCACGGCGCGACCCGCGCGGGGTCCCCGCGCCACGGACCGCACCCCGCGAGGCACCGCCCGAGCCCCCCGCCGACCCCCCGCCTCCCACCTCCCCCACGTCCCCGCCAAAGCCCGTGGCCCACGTGTCACTGTTCGCGCAGAGCGACCGGGACAGGCTGACCCTGCACCTCCAGCACGCTCTCGGCACGTTCATCGAGAGCCCGCACGAAGCCGTCCAGGAAGCCGACACCACCTTCGCCGAAGCCACCACCCGGGTCACGGCCGCACTCGTGGAACGCCGGCGCACCATCGGCGCGACCCACCGGGGCCGCGGCGTCGAGGCGGAAACGGAAGACCTCCGGCTCGCCCTGCGCGAGTACCGGGAGATCACCCTGCGGCTGCTGCGCATGTGAGCGGTCCCGCTCCGAACGCCCCCTGACCGCCGGCGGGGACGGCCGTCCTCCCCGACGAGCCACCCCGCCGGCCTCTCGTCGCCACCGCGCGAACGAGCGGGCGGCCCCAGTTCCCACCTCCGGGTCCGCACCCTTGTCGTGCCGGTCGGCTCCCACGGCGCGTGACGGCCGCCGAGCCAAGGAGACCCGCGTCCATGACACCCCCCGGCACGCAGAGCACCCGGCGCCGCCACCACGCCGGCGACTCCCCCGACACCGCGGCCGCGTTCCGCCGCATCGCGTCCCTCCCGGAGGGCCCGCAGCGGACCGCCCTGCGACAGGAGGTGGTGTGCGCCTGGATCCCGATGGCCATCAGGCTGACCCGGCGGTTCAGCAACGGCAAGGAGCCCCTGGAGGACCTCCGCCAGGTCGCCCAAATGGGCCTGGTCAAAGCGGTCTCCCGGTTCGACCCGGACATGGGCACCTCTTTCGAGGCCTTCGCCATCCCGACGATCGTCGGCGAGGTGAAGCGGCACTTCCGCGACAACCTGTGGGCGGTGCACGTGCCGCGCCGCGTCCAGGAACTGCGCACGCAGGTCCGTACGGCCGACCGCGAGCTGTCCCCCTCGCGCGACGCCCGTGGCCCCACGGCAGCCGAGATCGCCGCGGCGACCGGCCTGACCGAGCAGGAGGTGCGCAGGGGGCAGGGGGCCCTCCACAGCTGGTCCCCCTTATCCATCGAGGCCGCACACGGCCACCACCAGGACGCGTACCCCCTGGCGGACACGCTCGGCTGGTCGGAGCCCGCCTTCGACCGGATCGTCGACCGCGAGACGCTCCGCCCCCTGCTGCGCGCCCTGCCCGAGCGCGACCGGCGGATCCTCTACCTGAGGTTCTTCCGCGAAATGGACCAGAGCTGCATCGGCGAAGAGCTCGGCCTGTCCCAGATGCACGTCTCCCGGCTGATCCGCCGCATCTGCGCATCCCTGCGCGACCAGGCAATGTCCGACGCGGCCTGACGGCCTAGGCGTCGAGGGCCTCGATGATCTCGTCGGTGGTGCTGACCTTGCCGATGCGGGGGAAGATCTTGGTGAAGGTGTGGGAGTCCGCGTCCGCGTCGGCGGTGGCGTCCTCGGCGAAGACGAGCCGGTAGCTGTTCTCCCAGGCGGTGCGGGCGGTGGATTCGACGCCGACGCTGGTGGAGATGCCGGCCAGGACGATGCGGTGGATGCCGCGTCGGCGCAGCTGGAGGTCGAGTTCGGTGCCGGTGAAGGCGCCCCAGTGGCGCTTGGTGATGACGATGTCGCCGTCGCCGTCGGCGGCCAGCTCGGCCGGGATCTCGGAGAAGGACGGAGATCCGATCAGGGACAACGGCCGCCACCATGCCGCTGCTGTGGCCCGCGCACGAGGAGGGCCGGATTCCCGAACGGCTCGCCACCCTCCTCGACGCCCGCGCCCGGTTCGCCGAACGGGTTGCCGCGGTCGTCGAGTTCGAACCTCCACCGGAGCGCGAGCAGCGCGTCCGCAAGGCGGAGGCCACCACCGCGAACCTGCGTGCGGCCCGCGTACGCCTGGCCGGCCAGAGGGGCGCCGACCCCGAACTCCGGCCCACGGCGATCAAGGGCCGGGTCGCACGGCCCGCCCCCGAGAGGCCCAACCGGGGGGCTCCCGCTCAGGGGTGGTTCCAGCCAAATGCTTGATTCGCCCCTACTGGATCCCGCTCCGTGCTCCTCAACGGGCGGCCGTGCAGCGATCGCTGCACGGCTCCCTTCGGGCAATTTGCGGCTACGTCGCACTTGGCCCTTGCGCGCAAGGCCTCCGCATCCACCCGTACAGGGCGGCAGAACGAGATCAGACGCCCCCCCGCCCTCCACACTCGGCTTCCATGACGGTATGTGACGAACCGGGGGCGTGCGAGCCGTCCTTGAGCCCCGCAACCATGCCGGTGATGATCCCTACGTCTCGTGGATACGCCTAGCGCACAGTGAAGCGGGTCTGGATCACCTTCCCGTTGGCCAGGACCTCGGAGGCCATGATCGAGGTGGTGGCCGGGTCCTTGACGGTGAAGTTCAGCGCGAACGTGCCGTCCAGGCCGATCATCCGGGTGACACAGGCGTCGGAGGTCTTCGACCCGTCCGCCTTCCGGCCGCTCACCGCGACCGTCGCCACCGGGGCGAAGCTCCGCCCGGTGACCTGGACGACAGTGCCCACGGGACCGCTGTCGGGTGAGAGGGCGTAGGAGGGCGCGGGCGGCGGCGGGGTGCCGCCGACGGTGAAGCGGGCCAGTGCCTTCTTCCCGTTCACGAGCCACTCGTGGGCCTGGAGGGCGACGGTGGCGGGGTCGTTGACGGTGAAGGTCTGGGAGAAGGTGCCGTCGAGGCCGACCACCTTGGTCTTGTAGTTGTCCGCGCTCTTGGAGCCGTCGGCCTTCAGCCCGTCGATCTGGACGGTGCTGACCGGGGCGAAGCCCTGGCCCACCACGGTGACCTTGGTGTCGGCCGGTCCGGTGGACGGGGAGAGCGTGATGAAGGTCTTCGCCACCGTCATCGGCGCGATGACGTGGAGACCGCCGGAGGTGACCTGGACCTGGTAGGCCCCTTCAGCCACCGAGGAGGCGAGGGTGACCGTACCGGACAGGGCTCCGGAGGCGCTGACGCCCAAGTTCGTCGCCGAGAGCTTCGCCGGGTCGCAGCCGGAGCCGTCGGCCGTGCACAGGGCGGCGGTGGCAGCGGCGCCCGCGGGCCAGCCGGTGCCGGAGAGGGAGACCGTGGCGCCCGGTTTCGCCGTGGCCGTGCCCGTGGCGAGGGTGACGGGGTTGGTGGTGACGGTGAAGGGGACGTTGGTCGCGGTGCCTTCCACGGCACCTTCGTCGGTGTGGATGAAGGCGATGGCCGGGTCACTGATGGTGAACTCGGTGGTGAACGTGCCGTCGGTGGTCGTGCTCGGGTAGACGGCCGTGTCGTCGAGCGTGTTGCCGGCGGCGTCCAGGGCCACCACGTTCAACTGCTGGTCCTGGTGGTAGTTCTTGCCCGACACCGTGATCACCGTCCCGACCGGTCCGTGATCCGGGCTCGGCGTCAGCTCGTACGGGCCCGCCGGGACGTAGGCCTTCACCTGGAGCGGAGCCTTCGCCTGCTTCGTACCGTCGCTGATCTGGACGGAGTACGCGCCATCGGCGAGCGTCCAAGAGCTGGCGAGGGCGATGCTGCCGCTCAGGCCGCCTGAGGCGTCGATGGCCAGGCTGCTCGACGCGATCATGGCCGCGTCGCAGTTGCCGCCCGCCGCATCGCACAGGGTCGGGGTCGCGGTGGCGCCCGGGGTCCAGCCGCCGCCGGCCAGCGGTACGGACGTACTCGGCTTCACCGAACCGGTCGGAGCCGACACCGTCGCCTCCGCGCTCCCGCCGCCCTGGGCCGTCACCGTCGCCACGGTCCCGCCGCCGGCGGTCACGTCGCAGGGGGTCTGGTAGGTGCCGCCGAAGACCACGGTGGTGGTCCGGGTCCGCAGGGGGGTCAGGTTGACCGCGCCGGACGCGGTGGCCGGGAGGAAGAAGTCGCCTTCGAACGGCGGCAGGACGACGGACTGGCCGCTGGTGTAGTCGAGGTTGACCGTCGGGCCCTGAATGGTGACGGTGCCCGTGGCCCCGCCGGACAGCGCGAGGTCGATCGCCGGGGTGGTGGGGATGTTGCTGAGGTTGGTGGTGCTCTTCGCCGGGCTGACGCCGAGGGTGATCTTGGCGTGGACCTTGCCGCCCGGCGGAGCGCTGGTGGTGGTCAGGTCGACGGTCATGCTCTGCGGACCGGTGGCTTCGCCCTGCCCGGCGGGCAGGGAGCAGTGCACGGTGGGGGTGACGGTGCCGGCCTGGGCCGTGGGGGCCAGGGCGAGGCCGCCCGCGGCCAGGATCAGGGCGATACCGCCCGTGACCAGCGGCGTGCGCCGCGGCAGTCTACGGTGCGAGAGCATCCGGTCTCCCTTTGTCGGTGGGGGTGATGTGGGGGTGGGACGTAGGCGGGGTGGTGTGGGCCGGGATCCCGCGCGTGGCGCGCGTGGGATCCCGGCCCGATGGCGCGTGGTGCGTGTGCGGTGCCCGGATCAGGACAGCGAGAGCGTGAGCGTCGCCGCGTAGTTCCCGCCGGGGATGACCGCCGGGGTATGGAGGTTGAGTCCTGCGGAGGCATCGACGACTCCGCCGACCACCTGGCCGCCGCCGGCCGGGAGCTCGCACAGTCCCGCCGGGGTGGCTCCGAGCGCTCCGGGCGCTCCCGCGGTCGGTGTGCCGATCGCGTCGGCGTGCGCCGCGCAGGCCGGGGTCCAGCTCACGGCCCCGGCCGGGATCACGGCCGTACCTCCGCCGGCGGCGGTGAAGTCCGTGAGCGTGCCGGTCAGCGACCAGCCGGCGGCGGAGCCCCGGGCGTCGGACACCTGGATCGGGTTGAGGGCGCCGGGGACGTCGTGGCTGGAGCCGTCGAGTTGCACGGTCCCGAAGTTCACTTCCGCGCCGCTCTGGCTCATGGAGAGCGGGCCGGGGGTGACGGAGAAGGTGAACCTCTGGGTGCCTGTGCCGCCCTCGCCCGGGCCCGGGCCGGTCGTGACGGTGAAGGGGACCTTGGTCTCGGTGCCCTCCACCCCGCCCTCGTCGGTGTGGATGAAGGCGATGGCCGGGTCACTGATGGTGAACTCGGTGGTGAAGGTGCCGTCGGTGGTGGTGCTCGGATAGACCGCCGTGTCGTCCAGCGTGTAGCCGTTGGCGTCCAGGGCCACCACGTTGAGCTGCTGGTCCTGGTGGTAGTTCTTCCCCGACACCGTGATCACCGTGCCGACCGGACCGTGATCGGGACTCGCGGTCAACTCGTACGGACCTGCCGGCACGTACGCCTTCACCTGGAGCGGAGCCTTCGCCTGCTTCGCACCGTCGCTCACCTGGACCGAGTACGAACCGTCCGCGATCGTCCAGGAGTCGGCGAGGTCGATCGCGCCGCTCAGGCCACCCGAGGCGTCGATCTTCAGCGAGCTGCCGGTCACCTTCGTCGCGTCGCATCCGCCGCCGCCGGCGTCGCACAGGCTCGCCCTCGCCGCGGCGCCCGGGGTCCAGCCGCCACCCGACAGGGTCACGGACGTGCTCGGCTTGACCGGACCGCTCGGGGCCGACACCGTCGCCTCCGTGCCCCCGCCGCCCTGGGCGGTCACCGTGGCGACCACGCCGCCGCCGCTGACCACGTCGCAGGGGGTGTTGTAGTTGCCGCCGAAGACCACGGTGGCCGTGTTCATCTTGACGGGGGTGAACTGGACCGGCCCGGAGGCATTCGCCGGGACGAAGAAGTCGCCCTCGTAGGGCGGGATCACGATCGGGGCCGGCGCAGCCGGGACGTCCACCAGGACCGTCGGCCCCTGCACGGTCACCTTGCCCGTGGCCCCGCCCGACATCACGAGGTCGATCGAGGGTGTGGACGGCACGTCGTCGAGCTTGAACGGGCTGGTCGCCGGGCCGGGCCCGAGGGTGACCTTGGCGTGCACTTTGCCGCCGGGTGCCACCGTGGCCGGAGACAGCTCGACGGTGATGTCCTGCGGCCCGGAGGGGTCACCCTGGCCGGCGGGCAGGACACAGTGCACGGTGGGGTGAATCGTTCCGGCTTGGGCGGCGGGTGCCAGCATCGCGCCCGCCAGAGCGAGGACGGTGGTCACACCACCCCCCAACAGAACCGATCTCCGGGCCACCGGACTTCGCTGGAAGAACACCTGATCTCCTCATTCGCGAGTGGGAGTTCCGGCCCGCTCGGGTGTGAGCGGCCGGCGGTTCGACCGGCCGACTGAGCACGGTTTCCCTTTCGGTCAATTTCCGTACTCATTACACAGAAGGCCTACGGAAGGCCGAAATGGACAAAGGAATGGCGGGGCGGTACATGCAACTCTGTAACGCCCGGGCCCTCTTTGATACAGCCCGTCCAGTCGGCCGTCCGGCCTGATCAAACACTTGCAGCCCGGAGTGGCGGATGGCGTCCGCACCACCGGGAGCGGACAGCGTGGCGCAGTGAAGCACAGAAGGGAATAGGCGAGTTGACGGCACGTCAGATGATCTTTTCGGCCTTGCCCACACGGTCGAACAAGAGGTGCCGATTCACCTGCCCTTTACATCGCCGACTCGCCTCCGTAATCGAAAAAGAATTCCTCAGAAAGCCTTGACTCCCACCCAAAGGCGCGGCTTCACTGCAATTCGGGATGCTGGATCCAGCCACACCCGGGCGCCGTCGAACCGGGCGCCGAAGAGCCCTCGGACATCGTCCCGTCCCGGGAATTCCCGTCACCAAGCGGCGCACCGTCGATCCGGCGTGCCCGCGCTCGTGCGCCACCCTCATGTCCGCAAGGTCCTCGAAGGGAGCACCACCATGTCCCGCCTCAAGATCGCCACCATCGCAGCCGCCGGCGCCGCCGCGATAACGGCCTCGATCGCGCTGTCGACCAGCGCCTACGCGGTCGCCCCGGCCACCACGACCGCCACCTTCAACTGCGCCACCTGGGGAAGCGGCAGCGTGACCCTCACCGCCACCGACTCGGGCGGCGTCAAGAAGATCAAGCTCGCGTCGACCGCGATCAAGGTCCCCGCGGGCACGGCCCCGATCGGGGCCAACACCATCGCGACCGTCATCAAGGTCACGAAGAACGGCGTCGCCGGAACCACACAGTTCTCCGGCACCGTCAACCCGCCCATGGTCGCAGGCGGTTCGGTCACGGTCGGCCCGCTCCCGCTCACCACGGGCACGCTGACCACGGGTAACAAGACCAACGTCGCGCCGCTGACCGGGACTCCGGGCGCGGCCAACTTCACGGTCTCGATCACCCCGCCGGGCGTCCCCAGCATCTACTGCACGGCGACCAGCGCACAGGCGTCGGACTTCACCTGGTAGCACCGGGCAGCGCCTGACAAGGCCCCACCCCAAGGGCCAGAGGGCGGCTGGCCGGTCCCGCTGACCCGCCACCTGCCCCCTGGCCTGTCCTGCGCCCCGGGGCTTCTCGCGGGGCTGCCGGATCCCCTCGTGCGCCACCCGAGCCAGCGGGGTGTACAAAGCTGCCAATCACCGGATCTTCGTCGCCCTCGGCCTTACGGACCGATGCGGGTCCCAGAGCAGCACCACCGGCGGGTGCGACGCCTACGAGGGCAAGCGTGAGTAGCGGTACGTCACTCCCCCGCCGGCTGTGCCATCTTCGCTCTCCCCTCCGGCACGCCACTCAGAACACCGCATGCCGCGCCCGGCCGGGCAGGAACGAGGCCGCTCAGGCCGTGTGGTCGTGCAGTTCGGTCCTGGCACCGCGGTTTCAGGGGGTCATGGCGTCGCGGACTTCGGCGGTGTCCACGAACTGTTCGAAGCGGACGATGCGGCCGCCGCGGACGATGAAGTGGTGGGCGACGCGCACGTCGATGCCCTTGCCGGTGGCCTTGTTGGTTGCGGTGTAGCGGGCCAGGACCACGACGTTCTCGCCGTCGACGACGTAGGTGTCGTCATGGGCGGTCCAGTCGTCCCAGTCCTTGCCCAGCTGTTCCATGACGGCGGAGGTGACACCGCCCGGGGTGCGGTAGGTGCCGGCCAGCGGGAAGCCGGCCATCTCGGTCCACTCCACGTCGTCGGCCAGGGTGGCCCGCAGGGCTTCGAGGTCGCCGTTCGCGGAGGCGAGGTACTGCCGGCGCACCACGTCGGCCGGGGCGGTGGAGGTGTGGAAATCGGTCGTCTCACTCATGGTGACGGCCCTTCTCAGGTCGGTCAGGACAGGACGCGTTCGGTGGCGGTGGGGCACAGGCGGTGGGCGGGTGCTTCAAGGGCTCCTCCGTAGCGCTGCAACAACTGGTGGATGCCGGCGCCGAGGACGACGCCGAGGACAGGTGCGATCAGACGAACGGCCAGGTAGTTGAGGTTCCCGGACAGGGTCGCGGGGCCGGACCGGCGGGCCAAGCTCGACGCGCCACAGCTACGCGGCCCGAGCACGCCGACGCTCAGCGCCGTGGCCACGGCGAGGGTGAGCGGGAGCCGTGGCTGCGTGCGGGGTAGGCGAGGTGGAACCCGATCGGCAGGGTGACGGCGATCAGGCATCCGGCTTCGGCGAGGAAGACGGAGAATCCGTTCCAGGCGGGCGCCGGCCGAACCGTGGCGAACCTGACCGGGGCAGCGGCCGCTTCCTGGCCACAGATCAGACGTGCCGGCCCCGCCTCGGCGGAACGGGTGGTGCTCCTCGTGCTCTCACAGGACTCGGCGGTCGGGGCCTGACCGGTCCCGGGGCCAGGGTCTCCGGGACCGGAACGTGGGTGCGGGTCAGCCCCAGGTCATTTCGCCCTTGGCGACCTTCGCGCCGAGCTGGGCCGCGATAAGCATCCCCGCGTCCGGGTAGCGGGCGACCAGCGCGTTCGTCAGGGCCTCGCCGCTGTCGGCCTTGTCCAGCTCATCCTCGAAAACGGTGAGGTAGTTGCGGGTATAGGCGATCGGGCTCGCGTCGAGGGCGGCGGCCGTGGGCAGCCGGTGGCCGGGGACGGCGAAGGCGGGGTCGAGGGCCGTCATCTCGTCCAGCAGTTCGATCCACACGGCGCGGTCCTGGGGCTTGCCTGTGTCGGCGACCCAGACGTGCTCGTTCTGGAAGAGCAGGACGCCGGCGACGATCGCCCGATGTTCGGCCTGCCACAGGTAGTGGCGGTCGGGCAGGCCGGGGTGGCCGCCCTTGAGCTGGAAGACGTGGCTTTCGAAGGTGAGGTCGCCCGTCAGTTCGGCCATCTCGACCAGGCGGGTGGGGCGGTTGGCGCCAACCGGCTCCCAGGCCTTGAGCTTGCCCTCGTACGCGGCCTTGATGTGCTCGATCACCAGCGGAGTCGCGAGGATCTCGGCGTCGGGGAAGGCGTCCGCGACGACCTCGGCGCCCCAGTAGAAGTCGGGGTCGGCGTGGCTGATGAACACCTTGGTGAGGTTCTTGCCGGAGTCGAGGATCTCGGCGGCCAGCCGGTGTCCGTCGGCGCGGGTGAACCCGGTGTCGATGAGGAAGACGTCGTGCTCACCGGCGATGAGGGTGGCGGTCTTGTTCTTCGAGCCGACGGGGAAGTCCAGGTCGATGACCTTGAAGTCGAGAGTGCTCATGATCATGTCCTTTGCCGGGATCAGCGTGAGGAGGGGTGAGGGCTGGGGCTGCCGGTCGTACGGGTTCAGGTTCGCCCCGCCGTGTCCGGGCGCCGCGGACCGTGCCGGTGTGTCGGCCGGGATCAGCGGCCGGACGCGGCCGACCGGGTGCGGGCGGCGCCGAACCGCTCCAGGAGTGCGTCGACCCTGTCGGGGTGTGCGTGACCGGCGGCGAGCACCGCGGTGCGGTCGCCGTCCTGGACCAGGAGGGTCGGGTAGGCCTGCGCGCCCAGGGCTGCCGCCCACCGGAAGTCAGCCTCGGCCGCGAGAAGGGCGGCCGGTGCCGCGGGTGCGCCGGCTTCCAGCGCGTCCAGGTTTGCTGCCGCGGCGATCCGGGTGAAGGTGTCGGGGTCGGACAGGCTCAGGCCGTCCTGGTAAAACGCGGCCTGCACGGCCATGGCCGGCTCCACCGCCCGCTCCGGGGCCGCTTGCCGCAGCACCGCCATGCCCCGGGCCGCGTCCAGGGAGTCCATGACGAACGAGCCGTCGGCGATCAGCCGCTCGTACCCGGCCCCGAACACGACACCGGTCAGCTCACTGATCTTGGCGTTCGCGCCCTGGACATGGCCGAACTCGCGGATCGACACGACCCGCTACCCGGTGAACAAACCGCCCGATACGACCTCGACGGGCAGTTCCGGGTGACGCCGGGTGACCTCGGCCAGGGTGGGGGCGAACCCGTAGGACCAGCCGCAGTAGGCGTCGAACTCCTCGATCGCAGCACCGAGCAGGTACTCCAGCCGCCCCGCGGCCCCCTGCAGCCGCCCGAACGCGAGCACCAGCTCATCGTTCGCCGCTTCCTGCGCCGAAGTGATCCCCGCACCTTCGCCCACCCGCCACACCCTTCGCTCGTCACATCCGGACTTCAGCACGATCATCGCCCCTCCCGGCCGCCCGGCCCGCGGCAACGACCTCCCCGGTGGGGGCCGGGGCCAGTACGGAGTGAACGTCCCGGGTTCGGTGGAGCCTCGACTTCCACAAGGGATCGAGTCATGGCGCGCCCTCCTCCTATCCCCTTGAACTGCCCAAACGAGTCGTCCGCATGGCCCCCGAGGTCCGTGGCGGCTGCCCGACCGAGTCGGCCGCGCGCAAAGAGGTCGCCGAGAACTCGGCATCGGCTCCACCTGATCAGGAAGCAGGTGCCGGCGCAGGAACGCACACTCCTCCGGCTCCCAGAACACCTCCTTGTCCGCCGTGTCCTCTCCCTTGGCAACCTTGTGTGGGAGTAGGGGTTTGACTCGCGCAACGGCAGATCGGCGTCCACGGCCGGCTGGAGGGCGCAGGGGGAGCAAGCCCTGAAGGCCGGCGACCGCCTTGGACGCGTTGCGCGGCACCATGTCGTCAACAAGCTGACGTAGTGGTGGGCGTACGAAGTGAACGCCTCCTCCTCGGAGGCGGCGGACTCATCTGGCTCGACGAAGCCCCGGGTTGACCAACCCCGGCGGCCATTGCCGTTCGTGACTGTCGGCCAAGTCCTTGAAGCGGATCGCCGACGGCTCGTCGTCGAGGTCTCCCTCTGCGAACCCCGGTCCGGGCGCCGCAGCGCGCCACATCATCGCGTAGGTGACATCGCAGGACTGCCGCAGGTACCCCTCGACGCACGCCGTGCCGACAAGCCATCGAGGAGGAGCTGGTGCAGCGAAAACTGACGCCTCAACCCCCACAGGGACGCTTCGCACGTCAAAACGATCCCGCTGCAGCGGGGCGGGTGGGACCGACAACCAGCCATCCCACCGAGGAACTCAACAAACCCCAGGTCACGGGCATGCGGGCCTGAAGGGCGACAAGCAACACCGCACGATCGCTGCACCGATCCGGTGCTCCCACGGCCGCGAAAGAAACGTTTTCGCAGGTCAGAAAGTTTCTTCTGACCTGCGATGGTGGGGCGGGTGGGACTCGAACCCACGGCCGACGGATTATGAGTCCGATCGAGGACGATCCGGAGGATGCCGCCGGGTGATCCACTCTGCCGTTCTGGCTGCTCACGGGCTGCGCGCACCGCCTCGCCGTGCCGGTCCTTGACGCCGCGTTCCAGCGCGTGCGTTCCCAACGAGTTCCCAGTACAGACCCCCGCTGAACAGGCACGTCGTCGTACCGCCGAGCCAAACGCGACGGCGTGCCTGAATGCCCCGTGCGCCGCGCACGCCAACATGACAGCATCAACCGCTCGGGCCGTTCATCGGCACAACGCTCGGCGCACCCTGGAGATATCGGTGTCGGAGACGATAAGCGGGGTGTGGTGGGTTGGCGAAGCGCCGACCGTCCAGGTCCCTGGAACCCTTGTCCGCACAGGCGACACGTGGCAGCTCGACCTCATCGGGATCCTGCCGGTCAACACGTACTGGTCAGACAGCCTCTCGGTAGTACCCCGTGAACGGATCTATGGGGCTTGCCACGGCAAGGAGTACACCCTCGATGGCGCCTTCCTCCTGACGACGCGGACACCCAGCATCCAGTTCGGCCAGGATGCTGGGCCGGTCGCGGACGATCAATCATGGCAGCGGTGGCACGGGCAAACCCTCATCCAAGGGGGCGCCCTGCCGGCTGACACTCTCTACGAAGAAGCCTCAGTTGAGATCTCCGGCCTCTCGCAATGGTGGCCACAGAGTGGGCTGCGCGGCCCGCAGGCTGCCGCAAGAACCGCCGAATACAACCCCCCGAAACCTCTCGTCGCCAACTGCCCTGATGGAACAATTCTGACTGTTTGGGCGCGAACCACAGAGCGCTCAGGACTCCGCAATCGATCGATCAGCGAGCACGTAACCATCTCCTTCATGAGAGATACCGGATTCACACTAGAGACCCTTCAGGATGAGCTAATCAATCCCGTCAGGGCTCTCATTGCGATCTCTCTAGACTCACCGGTTGATGTTCACCAGCTAAGGCTGCGCCTGAAGCGTCCTGTCGGAGATCCACCCGGATTTCGGATTTTCCCAATAGTCGTCGACCCTTCAAGCGAACAGGGGGAGGACGATCGCAGCAGTCACCCGATCCTCACATCCAATGACGTCGACATGACAGCGCTCCTCCCTCAATGGATCGAGGCCGCTAAGAGATGCGGCGTTCCCATGGATGCGGCCGAGCCCCAACCGACAGTGGGATCGCTGCAAAACCAAGTGACTCAGATAGTCAACGCCGCCGAGACCCTCCACCGCGTACTTCACACTGACGACGCCCCTCAAGAATCCCCTCTCGCAGCTCGCGTTCAGGAAGCCCTGAAAGCGGCGGAGGGATTCAACAGTAGGGATCGCAGGAAGGTAGTCTCAGCAGTCAAGTTTACCGAAAAATCCCTAGAGAACCGATTGCAGGAACTCGCCGGGGAGCTCGGCCAAGAGTTCTGCGCCTGGTTCTTTGACGGCCACGTGAACCATTGGGCACTCATCACGGCAACGGTGCGCAACGCACTAAGTCACGGATACGACACTACCCACCACATCGAAGATGATCCAGGAGCGCTATTCATCATTCTTTCGTTCACTCGATGGGTAATTCGATTCCGATTGCTTGCGGTCGCCGGGTTGCCAGTCGACCAATCTCTAATCACCCTCCTCGCGAACAACCGAAAAATCAAAGGTTTGATCTCCCAAAGAGTAATCAATTGGGATGAGTTGGCGGGAAGAATGAGTCAGTCCTGACGATCATTTCGCAGCATGTCGAATGCACGCCTTTGCTCGCGATCCTCCAAACTGCATGAGCTTGTGGGCTCACTCAACAGCCTCGACATGGGTACCGTGCTGTTGAGCAAGCCCAGTTGGGCTGTCCCAGGCTGCCAGGTTGCAAGGGGTGCACCGATGCTGGAGGAAGCAGAGGAGATCGGCCGTCGCGTCCGACGGGCACGACTCCGGCTTGGGATGCCGCAGGCAGACCTCGCCGCAGCTCTGGGCAAGACCCAGGGCTGGGTGTCGAAGATGGAACGCGGCCTGATCGAGCTCGATCGGGTCGGGTTGCTGAACCTCGTGGCCGCCGAGCTGCACGTGCATCCCAATGACCTGATCGGCCGGCCGTACGCGAGCAGCCCCGCCGAGAATCAGTGGCAGGTCTCGGCGGCATCCATCCTGCGCGAGCTGCGCCGCTACGACCTCGCGCCGATCTTCGACGGCGCCCCGCGCGCGTCCGGTGAGCTGTGGCGGGACATGACCCGCCTGCACCGCCTGCGAGATGCGGCGGCCAACACGGCGATCCTCGCCACCCTCCCCGACCTCCTGCGCGAGGCCCGCGCCTTGGCCGAGGCCGCGACCGGTCACGAGCAGGAGGAAGCGTTCGCGATCTACGCCGTGGCGTGCAAGTTCGCCCACACCGCCGCGCACGCCCTCGGGCACCCCGAGCTCGTCGCCATGGCGGCGGAGCGCGCCGCATGGGCAGCCCGCCTCTCGGCCGACCCCGTCATGCCCGCGCTCGCCGACTGGATGCGCGTCTGGGACATGTGGGCCACGGCCGATTGGGACGACTCGCTCACCCTGTCCGACAAGGCCCTCGCCAGCGTGCAGCGCGAGTACGAACTCGGCGAGCCGCTCGCCCTACGGATGTGGGGCACGCTCCACCTGCGCGCCGCCGTCGCTGCCGCCCGCGCCGGCCGACCGGCCGAGGCCGACGAGCGGATCAACCACGCCCGCGACGCGGCCCGTCGAATGGCAGGCCACCACAACCCACCGGTCTACGACCGGCACTCGGTCACCTTCTCCCCTGGCAACGTGCAGATCCACGCGATCAGCGTCGCCCTGGAGACCGGCGAGCAGACCAAGGCGCTCGCCATAAACCGACGCACCGCACCCGAGCTCGTCGCCGCCCTCCCCAACTCTCGCCAGGGACACCACCACATGGACCTCGCCCGCGCGTGGCTGTGGGACGGCAACCGCGACCGCGCGCTCGCCGAGCTGGAGACCGCGGAACGCATCGCTCCCCAGCTCGTACGGAACCATCCGATCGCTCGGTCGACCCTCCGCGGCATCGTCTACGCCGAGCGGATCGCCACCCGCGAGAAGCTTCGCCGCATGTCGGACCGCTTCCACCTGGACGGATGAGGGCGGTATTCCTCCGATTCATATTGGGTCCCTGACGCGCCTCTAACTTCTGGGGCATGACAGGACGACCAACACCCCATCTCCCTTCACAGGGCGGCGAGTTAGGGACGGCCGGACCGCTCTACCCGCGACTCGGCGACCTCGCCCGCGACACCGCCAAGGACGGCCGAATCGGCGTCGTCGTGACGCTGCCCAGAGTGGGCGCCAGCACGTACCACCTGCGCCCGCCGGGCGGTGGCGACGAGTGGTCCGCGCCAGCCGACGGAACAACCCTGCGCCCCGTCCCGGCACAGGCCACGTACGTGACCCCGATGCGACGCGACGCCGTGTACGACCACCGGGCCGAGCAAGGCGCGCTCCCGGTCCTGGTCCACTACGACGACGGCGGTACGGCTGAGTCCCTGCTCGTCCTCACCCCGGACCAAGTCGAGTTGTACGCGATCCAGTTCGAGCGACTCATCGCCCAGCGCAAGCAGGCGCAGGAGAACGCCGCATGACCGCGCGCCATGCTGCGCAGCGCGGGGCCGCATCCGGCGATCCGGTGGGCCGCTTCCTGAGCTGGATATGGGTGCTCGGCACCGCCGCAGGATTCGCCGCGCTCGCCACCATGACCACTGGTGAGCTCGGCCACGGCGACCCACCGGCGGCGATAGCCATCCCCGACGCCGGATTCCCGGCGCTCTGATCTCCCCGCCCGCTCGGATGACCCGACAGATCCCGGGCGGGCGGGGCACGCCTCGGTCGGCACCGTCCCCAGTCGCGCCGGCCGAGGCGCTTCACAGCACGTCCCATGCACCACTGACCAAGGAGGCAAGGACCGTGACCGCAATCCAGGAACGTCCCGCGACCGACGCGCGGAATCTGATCGGCGCCAAGCTGCGCGCGACGCTCGTGTCCAACATGCAGGCCAAGTTCCCCGAGCTGACCGACGACAAGGCCGACCGCGGCGTCGGCCAGATGATCGCGTTCCTCGCGGCCGGCGCGTACAGCGACACCCCGCTCAGCCCGTCCCCGCTCGTCGATGACTTCTGGCACGCCTTCCTGCTGCACACGCAGGCGTACCAGGACTTCTGCTCGGGGACGATCGGCAAGTTCGTCCACCACCAGCCCGGGTTCCTCGACAAAGAGGAACACGGCGGCGGCAAGGCCCTGCGCGCCCGGACGGTCGACGCGATCGTCGCGTCCGGGTTCGTGATCGACATGGAGTTCTGGCCCGAGCTGGACCTCGCCGACTGCTCGCAGTGCCACGCCAACTGCCACAACAGCCCCAAGTACGCCTGACGTACCGCCTGCGGCCGGTCCCCGGCTTGTGCCACTCTGTGGCCGAGCCGGGGACCGGCTTCCGTTCTGCACGAGGAGTAAGCGGGTGGACCGCACCGCATGGCTTGAACTCCCACCCGAGGCCCGTAGCGCCGTCGAGGCCTGCACCGGCCCCGTCGAGCACGCCGAGACCGCAGAGACCGGCGTGATGGCCCGCCTCGCCTGCACCCTCCACACCGCCACCGGGCCCGTCTTCGTCAAGGGCACCCCTAGCGACGAGCCCACAGCGTGGATGTACGACTACGAAGCGCGCGTGACCCGCGTCGCACCGCTCGCCCCCCGCGTGCTCTGGCAGGTCGACGCCGGCGGCTGGCTGCTCACCGGGTACGAGTACCTCGTCGGTCCCCACCCAGACCTCAGCCCCGGCTCACCCGACCTCGGCCCCTTCCTCGACGCGCTCACCACCATGTCCGAGACACCGTGGCCCGAGCAGGTCCGCAAGAAGCCCCTGCACATCCGCTGGGCCGGGTTCTTCCCTGCCGACCGCTCCCCCGATATCGAAGGCCGTGCCCTCGTCCACTCCGACGTGTCACCGATGAACATGCTGGCCACCGCGAACGGAATCCGTGTGCTCGACTGGGCCCTCGCCTGCCCCGGCCCGGCGTGGGCAGACACAGCGTTCGCCATCCCTCGCTTCATTCACGTCGGCCACACCGCGGAGCAAGCCGAAGCCCTCGCCCGAGCGGTGCCCACGTACCGCTCCGCCGAGCCCTCGGCCGTCGCCACCTTCGCAGCCACCCTCTGTGGCGTCTGGGAGAGTCGCGCCGCTTCGGACCCGGCACCGCATCGCGCCCCGCTGATCGCTGCCGCCCGAGCATGGTCCAGGCATCGCAGCAGCCAGGATGTGCACAGCGCTTAGTACCGAAACCCAGTGCGATCGTCCTGCCGGGTTCCTATCTTGATCGCATGGATGCCACACCCCCCGAGCCCCGCCTGTTCGCGAACCGATGGCCCGAAGGAATCGGGCCGGATGGTCAACCCATCCACCGGGAACGTTGCACCTGCTTCGATCAGTACAGGGTGCATCCGCGCGCCCGGGTCGGGTTTCACGGCGAGCGGCAGGACACGTCTTCGCCGGGTTGGCTGCGTCTTCTCGCGCTCGTCGAAGAGGCGGCCGCGGACGGCAGGGAGGAGTTCAACCCGCTCGTCGAGCTCAGCCCGCAAGAGCGGCGCGACGTCATCACGCTGCCCGCAAGCATCGGCCGTCTGACCGCTGTCAAGCATCTGAGGCTCTACGGCAGCAACCTGGTGCGGATTCCCCCGGAGATCGGCGCCATGACCAGCCTGGAGGAGTTCAGCCCGTACACCTCCCACCGGCTGCACTGGTTCCCGTACGAGATCACCCGCTGCTCGAAGCTGGTGCGGAGCACGGTCAGCACCCGCTCGCTGTTCGGCAACTTCAAGCTTCGCCCGCCCTTTCCCCGGCTGCGGACGACGGGCGATTCTCAATCCGGCGGTCACCTCGCCGCGCTGGACCCGAAGCGGTGGGGCACGACAGCCATCAGTGCGTGCAGTGTCTGTGACGGGCCGGTGGAGGCATCAGAGCTTCACCAGCGGTGGATCTCGCTCGTGGTCGCCACCGACGTCCTGCCACTGCTCGTCAACGCCTGCTCGACCGCCTGCCTCGCCGCGCTGCCGCCCGGCGCCGCCAAGCACGCTCCCCAGCCTCACATCGGCGGATGGGACGTGGCCCAGCCGTCGGCCGACTGGGCCTGACGTTCTCCCATACGCGCACAGCCCCGCTGGTTGGCGGGGCTGTGGTGTTGGGCGCACTCCGTCAGCTACGCATCGAGCTGTGCCGCTTCTTGGTCGGCAAAGCGGGCAGCGATGGCGCTGCGCAGACCGTCGCCGCCGTCGGCTGAGCCGTCGACCTGGCGCCGCAGACCGGCGACGGTTTCCCGCAGGCCGGGCTCAGCCTGGTCGAGGTCGAGGCGGATGCGCAGGGCCGCGCTCTGGTCCTTGGGCAGACGGTCAACGAGGGCCCGGTCGATCGTGCGCAGTACCGGGGCCTGGTCCGCTTCGGTCCAGTCGAGGCCGGCCAACCCCTCGGGCTTGGCTCTCCTGCCCGCGAGGTACGAAGGGAGCTCGACGCGCAGCGCGCGCAGGGTGTCGACGTCAGCCGATCCGATCACATCGGCAGCGCTGCGGCCGGCATCAAGCAGGGCACGGGTACGGTCCCACGCGCGTCCCTGGCGGGTCTCGGCGAGGAGCTGCTCGGTTGCGTCGCGCGTGGTCGGCGCCGAAGTCCGTTCGGCGTAGGCGCGGATCTGTTCGGCAGCCGCGTTGGTCGTGCGCTCGATGCCGTCCAGTTCGGTGCCTGCGCGCTCGCGGGCGGCACGTTCCATTTCCGTCCGGCGACGGGCGTTCGCCTCGTCGGTGAGGTCGGGGTCACGGAAGGTTCGGGCCTGGCTGAGCCCGTCGTCGAGGCGGCGACGCAGTGCGGTGAGGTCTGTTTCGCGGGCACGCCGGACGGTGGCGAGGGAGAGCTGTGCGTCGATGATGCTCGGGCCAGTGAGGCTGGTCATAGTGTGGGGTCCTTCGGCGGCGGGGGCTGGTCAGTAGAAGCGGACGAGCAGGGGCTGCCCCTGCTCGTCGCGCGGCAGAGGGCGGGCCGGCCGCAGGGTGTGCAGCTCGGCGTATCGGCGCATGGCCTCGACCTGGGCGCGGTGCTCGGCCGGCGCACCGTCCGGGACTTCCTCGACGACGATCTGCTGCCCGCTCTGCTGCGCCTGCTCGCGGACGTGCCCGAACCAGCGGGCGTTGTCCGTGTATAGAGTGCCGTCGACCCACCACGGTGCGGTGTGGACGAAGCCCCGGTCTGCCATGACGGGGTGCGTACTGACGGGGCCCGAGCGGGCCTCCGGGGCCGTGATCCTCTTCCAAGGGATCTTGCGGTCGTCAGGTGTGGTGTCCTCCCACTGGGAGCGGTCGACGTCGGCGGTGGTCGTAGGGCGGTTCCTCCTTGGCGGTAGTGGTCGAGAGCTACTCGGTCGACGAGCCACAGACGCTCGCCGGCCCGCCGGGCGGGCAGGCACCCGGCTTTGATCAGGGACCGAATCCAGCGCGGCGAACACTCCATGAGCGCCGCCGCCTCGGTCACGGTCACCTCGACCGTGCCAGGGTCCGCCGTGGGGCTTCCGGTAGCGGCGGGCCGTGCGGGCTCCGTGGTCGTGTGCTCGGCGCCAGCTTGTAGTGCGACAAGGAGGCGCCGAGCTTCTGTGGAGAGCTCGCCCCCATCTGTACGCACCCGTGCGTCAAGGTGACCCGAGAGGATGCGGACGACCTCACTCGCCAGCGCGGGTGGCACGATCACCGATCCATCGGGCCGGAGCATCGAACGGCCCGGTCGCGCCCGATCCGAGCCATCGAACCGACGGATTTGGTATCCGCTACGGGCATCATCGGCGCAGGTCGCGAGGGGGTTGGGAACGCGCTGGGAACGGTCGTGAGCGCTCATGCGGCGCCCTCTCGAACTGCCTCCTTGGCAAGCGCCACGACAGTACGGCCGAGCATCGACGTCTCTGAGCCCTCGGCCACGCGAGCGAGCAGCCGTATCTCGTGGGTCAACGTCAGTCGGGGCGGTCCCGGCGACCGCTCGTTATCGTCCTGATCAGCGTCGACGGGGAATCCGAAGAGCTCGGCGAGCGCGTCCATGACGGTGAGCACGGGCAGAGCGGCGGTGGTGCCGTCTTCGAGGGTGAGCTGCCACATGCCCTCGCGGGACGCGTCTTCGAGGCGGGCGAGGCGGTCAGCGAGCTTGTTCTTCCTGCGAGCCATCAGTGCGCGTCACCCCCGGCTGCTTCGAGGGCGGCGAGACGCTGTTCGAGGTCGAGAGACTCACGCAGGGCGAGTACGGCGTCGAGCAGCACACGGGCAGCCTGTACGCGGGCCTGGCCCTTCTCGTTGTCGAGTGCGTCGACGAGGGTGGCCACGGCCTTGGTCGAGGCGGCGGCGAGCTGCCCGACTGCAAGCTGTAGCAGCTCGGTTCGGGTCGCCATCACCTGCCGGCCGAACTCAGGTTCCTCCATCCAACGGCGGATGGTGCGGCCGGAGACGCCGGCCTCGCGGGCGGCCTGCTCGGCCGTGTTGCCGCGGGCCAGGGCGACCACAGCGGCGGGGCGATTCTTACTGGTCATCTGAGGGTCCTTCTCTCCTCGCGCGCGCGTGAGGACGGAATGAGGCGTGTGTGGGCGTTCCCAGCGACGGCAGGGAGACCGGAGGAAGCGACATCCGGGCGTCTGGTGGCGGGGAGACGCTGAGCGTTTCCCGAGGGTGAGTGCGGGCCGTGAGTGTGGCCCGGTTGACCGTGTCCCTTATAGGGACACTGGGACACGGTCATACGGTCGGGGCCACCGTGGCCGGGGAAGCGGTCGGCCACGGTGGGACACGGTCGTACGGTCAGTCGGTGGAGTCGGTGAACGGGCGCTTCAACTCGTGGAGCTGAGCGTTACGGGCGCCGGGCGTCTGGCCCACGAATCCCTCGTCGACGAGCAGCGCGAGCGCACGGCGTACGGCGTCTTGTTTGCCGGAGACCCGTTCGAGGACGCCGCGGACGCTGAGCGGTTCCCGTGCCGTCGCGAGCGCGTCCGATACCCGCTTCATGAGCATCGTCGGCCTGAACGGTCCCTCGTGCTGCGCGGGCGCGGGCAGACTCACGAGCGCCGAGCCGTCGAGCTGGGACTCGACGATGAAGTCGGCGAACCAGTGAAGCGCCCCGTTGCTGCCCGGCAGCGCGTTCTTGCGGACCTGTCCGGGGCGGTCCTTGGCAACGCGTACGCGGGATTTGCCCGTCTGTCCGGGGGCGAGGGGCGTGATGTTCTCCAGTACGAAGGCGCATCCGTTGAGTCCGGAGAGCTTGTGCTGTGAGCCGGTCGCCCAGCGGCCCCGGTTCTCACGGTCCTTGTTGACGTGGTCGAGCAGCAGCACGGCCGGGCCTTGCTCGGCGAGCCATCGGGGCAGGATGCGCCAGAAACCGGCGACGTCGGTGTCGTCCTTCGGCTTGAGGCCGAAGAGGCCCATCGCTTCGGTGACACCGTCGATGACGGCGAAGGTGGTCGGGCTGGTGAGGTAGGGAGCCAGAGCAGCGCGGCCGGCGTCGCCGAGCGGCCCGTCGGGGCGGAAGTAGTGGAAGCGTTCGGCGATGGCGGCGGATGGAGCTCCGAGGGCGAGCAGGCGCGAGACGATGCCGCCTTCCTCGTCCTCGAAGTCGAGGTACATCACGGCGTTGCCGAGGGCGAGTTCGGCGGTCGCAACGGTGAGCGCGAGCCATGTCTTCATGGCTTCGGGCTCGGCGAAGATGCTGTGCAGGCGACCGGGGTAGAAGAGACCGGCACCGTCGTCGCGACGTCCGATGGTGGGCTGCGGCGCGCTGTGGGTACCGTCGAGCACGGGGCCGAGGTCGACGCGCTGCCAAGTGGTGCGGTCGGGCATGGCGGCCTCGCTCGGTTGGGCCGGGACGGCGGCGAGAATGCGCTCACGCGCGGTCGGGGCGGTCATACGGCGGCCCCTCGCGGGTGGTGCATCCCGGAGCGCAGGCCCGAGGTGATGGTCTTCCCCGTTTCAGTCGTGCCGAGGCCGTTGGCTGCTGCCGCGGCGAGCAGCTCGTCGACGATCTCGGCGGGGGTGAGGTCACCGCGGCCGGCGAGCGTGCCGAGCTTGAACGCGGCCCGGTGCAGGGTGTCGTTCCGGGTTCCGGGGGCGGCCGTGCGGACGGCATCAGCCTCGGCGCGCAGCGCGGCGGCGGCGTACCCCGGGCGGGTGGTGCGCGGCGGGGTCAGCGGCAGTACTACCGCGTGCACTGGCTCGGGCCTCGCCGGGGCGGCGAGCTCGCCCAGCCACTCGGGCAGGGCGAGGAGCTCGGCGTCGAGTCCGGTCAGCCATCGGTACGGGGCGCCGTTCGCAGTTGAGGGCGGGGCGACGACGTACCCTCCGACCGCACGTACGTCGATCTTCCACCCGAGGCGGCCGGCGCTGTTGCGGATCTCGCCGTCGGCCGGCGCCCGGTAGTAGAGGTGCTGGCCACCCGATGCGGTGCGAACCGCGGGGGTGGTGCCGAACGGCCACCGAGCCCCGTGGCGGGCATGCAGCTCGGCGAGAACGTCGGCGCCGTCGGTGATCCCGGGCAGGGTCCACTCGTCGGGCGGGGTGTCGCCCTTGGCCGTGTCGAGGTCGACCACGACGAGACCGGAGGGACCGCAGGCGATGCCGACGCCATACGGCCCGTGCGACCACGCCCGTACGATCGCGTCCTTCTCGGTCGTGGCCCGCTGCTGCCACTCCTTCACGGCGGGCCGCTTGTCGTCGGGGCGGAGGGGAAATACGTGCATGCCGTGGCTGGCGAGGTCGAGCACCTGCTCGACCCGCCGCGCCGTGTCGGTCTCGATCATCGTGCGACCCCGGACCGGCACCGGCCGGGCAGGTGGAGACGGGGGACGCGCGCTCTCAGTAACCTGAGACATGGAGCTTCCTTACTGGCGGCGCAAGGTGGTTAGAGACCTCGCTCCCGCCGCGACTGTTCAGAGCTGGGCAGTGCTGGGGGCTTCAAGGGCCTCGGCTCGGTGTTGACGCACCGGCCGGGGCCCACCTATTCGGGCCGAACGCCGAGCAGTTCGAGCAGCTCGGCCGTAACCACGCGGTAGGCGCTGCCAAGGCGCAGGGTCCGTACGGGCATCTCGCCTCGCTGTGCCAGTTGGTAGACCTTGCTGCGTCCCAGCCCCAGCGCACGACCCGCCGTCACAAGATCAACAGCGGGCGGCAGAGCCAAGAGGTCCGAGCGAGTCATGCTGGACTGTGTCACGGGATGACTACCTCCACGAATTTGGTGACCGTGGAGCACAGAATGCACGTCAATGCTGGACAGTGTCAATGATCCCTAATACTGTGCTGCCATGACACAAGAGGAATGGCCTGCTCGACTGGCCCGGACGATGGCCGCCGAAGTCCGGCGATTCCGGCAGGTCCGGGGCATGAGCGCACAGCAGCTCGCGGACCGATGCGCGGAGCTCGGGATGCCCATCGCGCGATCCGTGCTGGCGAACTTCGAGAGCGGTCGTCGGCCCACACTGTCCGTTGCCGAGCTCCTGATCATCGCGCAGGCCCTGCGAGTACCACCGGTATCGCTCGTCTTCCCGGTCGGGTACGAAGAACGGACTGAGTACCTGCCGGGGAAGAAGTACGACACGTTCGAGGCGGCACAGTGGTTCTCCGGCGAGGTCCCTGGGCACGGCCTCTCGTCGAGTTGGCAGGCGACGGAAGACGATGTGGCCGCCTTCCGAGAGACACCCTTCGGCGTAGCCCAGTTCCGAGAGCACGAGCGGCTCGTCCGGTCCCTTGTGTCACACCAGCTTCGAGCCGACGCAAAGATGAAACGCGCGGTCCAACTCGGCGAGAACTTCGACCCCGAGCTTCACCGTGCGCTGCTTCAGGTCGCCGAAGAGATGACCGAAGCCACCTACCGGACCGCAGAGGAGGTGGCCAAGATCCGCGCAGAGCTCCGTGAGGACGGCCTGACACCCCCTCCACTTCCGTACTACCTCGCCCCCTACTTCGAGGAGGACATCGCCCCGCCCCCGACTGCGGAAGAGATCTTGGCTCGGACGGATGACTAGACCGCCACCGACCCCCCAGAGGAGTCAGTTTGAAAGGGCACGTGTTCAAACGGTGCCAGTGCATCGCCCAGTACGACGCCAAGGGCCGGCGTAAGAACTGCAAGAAGGCCCACGGTTCCTGGTACTACGCCGCAGACACCGGGATCGAGAAGGACGGCAAGCGGCAGCAGCTCAAGAAGGGCGGGTTCGCCACGGCCGACGAGGCCGAGCGCGAGCTGAGCACGGTCCTCGCCCGGATCAGTGAGGGCAGCTACACCCACGACGACGGGCAGACCGTCGAGCAGTGGCTCAAGAAGTGGATGGAGCTAAAGGAGCGGGCGGGCCGGCGCCCGACGACGCTCCGCTCGTACCGGCACCACATCGACGACTACCTCGTGCCGCACCTCGGCCGTATACGCCTGCGCGACCTGCGGCCCTCGCACGTCGACAAGCTGCTCGCCGAGGTCAACGACGGGAAGCGGAAGACGGCGACCGTGCGCCGGATTCACGCGACGCTGCGCAGCGCCCTGACGACCGCGGTGAAGCAGCAGCTCATCACCTTCAACATGGCGAAGAACGTCGAGCTGCCGACCTCTCAGCGCCCCAAGGTCATCCCGTGGGAGCCGGCCGAGCTCGGCGCCTTCCTCGACCACATCGGCACGCACCGCCTCGGCGCCCTCTTCGAGGTGATCGCCGGAACGGGCCTGCGCCGCGGTGAGGCGTGCGGGCTCCGATGGGACGACGTCGACTTCGCCCGGCGAGTGATCGTCGTGCGGCAACAGATCGTGCAGGTGTCCGGGCTCAAGAAGCGGGACATGCCGCCCGTGGCGTGCCCGTACTGCGAAGGGGGACACATCGGTCTGATGTTCTCCCGGCCCAAGACGGCGAGCGGCGAGGATCGGATCATCGACCTCGACGAGCTGACCGTCGGTGCGCTCCTGAGTCACAAGCTGCGGCAGGAGGAGGAGCGCCGCAAGTGGAAGTCGGCGTACCGGGACCACGGGCTCGTGTTCGCCCATGACGACGGCGACGCCCTGCGCCCGGATCACGTCTCCAAGCTCTTCGGTGGCCTGATCGACGCCGTCCGTTTCGAGGACGACGCGCACCTCCCCGACGGGGAGCGCCGGCGCCTGCGACGGGTACGGCTGCACGACCTGCGGCACGGCCAGGCGTCGCTGATGCTCGCCGCCGGGGTCGACATGGCGATCGTGTCGAAGCGCCTCGGGCACTCCACGGTGACGATCACCACAGACCTGTACTCACACCTGCTGGGTGGAGTCGGGCGCGACGCGGCCGAGAAGGCGGCATCCCTCGTGCCGCGCCGGCGGCGCGAGCAGGTCCAACCGGGGGACTCTCGTGCCCAGGTGGTTCCCAGCCAAAGGCTTGAGCCCCGCTCGCCTGATGGCACGACAGACCCCGGACACGCCAAAGCCGCAGATGAGAACGATTCTTCACCTGCGGCTCGCAGTGGGGCGGGTGGGACTCGAACCCACGGCCGACGGATTATGAGTCCGCTGCTCTAACCGGCTGAGCTACCGCCCCTTCACGGCGTGGCGCGTACATGTGTGCGCGCCGTCTGCCGCAGCATAGCCGCTCATACGATCTCCTGCCTCGGATGCCTCGCATGATCGGCTTCGCCTGCCCAGAGAGACCGCGCCGGGCCCTGCCCGGTTGCGTGCGGAGGGCAGAAAAAAGAAAGAGGACCCACCAGGGGTCCTCATTCCTTCTTGCTCCCCCGACTGGACTCGAACCAGTAACCTGCCGATTAACAGTCGGCTGCTCTGCCAATTGAGCTACAGGGGACCGCGCTCCCCCGACTGGACTCGAACCAGTAACCTGCCGATTAACAGTCGGCTGCTCTGCCAATTGAGCTACAGGGGATTGCTGCGTTGCACCGAACAGCCCACCTCCGGCCTTGGCCAGGGGGCGAGCGCCCGTTGCGAGTCATAGATTAGCGCAAGCAGGGGGGTGCTCCGCCAATCGGTATCGCCAGCGGGCCGGGCACCACACGACGAAGGGTGGCAAGCATGCGGTACAAGGTCACGTTCGCGGTCGGGCTGGCCCTCGGGTACGTGCTCGGAACCCGGGCCGGACGCGAGCGGTATGAACAGTTGAAGAAGTCCGCGCGCGAGTTCGCGCAGAACCCCGCGGTCCGCAACGCCGCCGAGAGCGCAGGTCAGAGCAGCCGGGAGTTCGCCGGCAAGGCCTTCGCCGCGGTGAGCGACAAGGTGGGCGACGCGGTGCCGGACGCCCTGGCCGGACGCGTACGGGGCTTGCGGGCACGGGTCGGCGGCAACGGCGCGGCCGAGGACGACTGGGGCACCAGCAACACCTGACCGGCCCGGCCCGGAGCGAGGGGTCCTCGCCCGAGGACCCCTCGCCGGGGTCCCGCCCGGTCCCGCCCGGTCCCGTGCGCGGGGCTCCACATAAGGGACGGTGTCCGTCCCGCGCACGCCGGGGCGGTCGAGACCGCCCCGCGTGCGGCAGAATTCTCCGCATGGGGATAGTCGCCGGGCTGGACAGCTCTTCCGCGTTCACACGCATCGTCGTCTGTGACACCGAGACGGGCGCCGTGCTGCGCCAGGGGTACGCCCCTCATCCGCAGCCCACCGGCGAGGCGGTGCCGCACGAGACCGATCCACAGGCCTGGCTGCTCTCGCTCGGCGAGGCCGCCGGCGGCGGGCTCCTCGAAGGGGTGCAGGCCATCGGGGTCTCCGCGCAGCAGCACGGGCTGCTGCCGCTGGACGCGCAGGGCGGCCTCGTCCGTCCCGCCCTGATCGGCAACGACAAGCGTGGCCAGGCCGCAGCCGCCGACCTGATCGAGTCCTTCGGCGGCCGGCAGGCCTGGGCCGAGGCCGTCGGCTCCGTCCCCCATGCGGCGCAGCCCGTCACGAAGCTCGCCTGGCTGGCCCGTACCGAGCCGGAGGCGGCCCGGCGGGTGGCCGTCCTGATGTCCCCGCACGACTGGCTGGTGTGGCAGCTGCTGGGCCGCCCGGCCCGGCGGACCACCGACCGGGGCGGCGCCTCCGGTACCGGCTACTGGTCGGCGGCCTCCGGCGCCTACCGCCCCGACCTGGTCGAGCTCGCGCTGGGGCACCGGGCGCTGCTGCCCGAGGTACTCGGCCCGGCCGAAGCCGCCGGGACCACGCCCGAGGGGCTGCTGATCTCCGCCGGCACCGGGGAGACCATGGCGGCCGCGCTCGGGCTCGGCATGGGACCCGGCGACGCCGTGGTCTCGCTGGGCGCGTCCGGATCGGTGATGGCGGTGCACCACGAGGCGCTGTCGGAGCCGGGCGGGCTGATCACCTCCCTCGCCGACGCCACCGGGCTGCACCTGCCGGTGGTGAACACCCTGAACGCCGTACGGGCCCTGCGCGGCACCGCCGAACTGCTGGGCACCGATCTGGAGGGGCTGAGCGAGCTCGCGCTGAAGTCGACCCCGGGCGCGCACGGACTCGTACTCCTGCCGTACCTGGAGGGAGAGCGGACGCCGAACCTGCCGCACACCGCCGGCACCCTGTCGGGGCTGCGCCGGGACTCCATGAAGCCGGAGCACCTCGCGCGCGCCGCCTTCGAGGGCATGCTGTGCGGGCTGGTGGACGCGCTCGACGTGCTGCGCAGCCGCGGCGTGGACATCCGCCGGGTGTTCCTGCTCGGCGCGGCCGCCGAACTGCCGGCCGTACAGGCCTTCGCGCCGGGACTGTTCGGTACGCAGGTCCTCGTACCGGCGCCGGCCGACTACGCGGCCCTGGGCGCGGCCCGGCAGGCCGCGTGGGCGCTCGGTGCGGCGCAGGGCACGGCGGCCCCGAACACCCC
This sequence comes from Streptomyces sp. NPDC058289, assembly GCF_042880975.1. Classification (NCBI taxonomy): domain Bacteria; kingdom Bacillati; phylum Actinomycetota; class Actinomycetes; order Kitasatosporales; family Streptomycetaceae; genus Streptomyces; species Streptomyces sp. NPDC058289. The sequence goes on along the minus strand of NZ_JBHVYI010000035.1, from coordinate 19,950 downwards.
GCCGGTGTGGCCGGCGCCCGCGGCGCAGCTGTTCGAGCCGGACGAGGAGTACCCGGCCTGGCAGGGCGCGCGCCAGCAGTACATCGCGACCCGGGACCAGATCCACCCGGGGGCGTTCTAGGGCGACAGGCCCTAGGACAGCTGCGCCTTCACGTGCTCGACGACCGCCTGGAATTCCTCCGTCGGCGAGAAGTCGAGGTACTCGGTGTCTTCAAGGGCCACCGGGGCGTGTCCAGGCGCCCAGTAGCAGGCCTCCCCGGCCGAGTAGACCTTGTCCCCGTCCTTCGTGTGCATCTTGATCCGGCCCTTGAGCACATAGGCGTAGTGCGGGCACGGACACAGGTCGTCGGGCAGGCCCTTGAACGCCGGGGTCATGTCGACGCCCTTGTCGAAGCGCCCGAAGGCGACGGAGAAGCCTCCGCCGAGCTCCAGCACGCGCAGTTCGGCGCCGTTGCCTTCGAAGAGGACGGGGATCTGCTCCCGTGTGGCTGCCGTCATGGTTCCTCCGCGGACGGTCCGTCCCCGAGACGTCCCCGAGCCATTCCCCCTCCCCCATCGTCCTCCCGGCGCCCCCCGTCGGCGCGGCGGCGGCCCGGGCCCGCCCGGCCTACGCCCTGCCGCACCCGGGCTACTCCTTTTGACCGGGCTTTACGAAATCCGGTGGGTTCCGGCCTCCCGTTGGCAGAAGATGGAGTGAATCCCCTCGATCATGCCGACCGGAGCCTGCGCGTGCTCATACGACTTCTGCGGACCCACCTGGGTCCGTACCGGAAACCGATCGCCGTGCTGGTCCTGCTGCAACTGCTGCAGACCAGTGCGAGCCTCTACCTGCCCACGCTGAACGCCGACATCATTGACAACGGTGTCGTCAACGGCGACACCGGCTACATCCTGCGTTTTGGCGCACTCATGCTCGGCGTCTCGCTGGTCCAGCTCGTCTGCAACGTCGGCGCCGTCTACTACGGGGCCCGTACCGCCGCGGCCTTCGGTCGGGACGTCCGGGCCGGCGTCTTCGACCGCGTGCAGAGCTTCTCCGCGCGTGAGCTCGGCCACTTCGGCGCCCCGTCGCTGATCACCCGTACGACGAACGACGTCCAGCAGATCCAGATGCTCGTGCTGATGACCTTCACGCTGATGGTCTCCGCACCGATCATGTGCGTCGGCGGCATCTTCATGGCGCTCTCGCTGGACGTGAAGCTCTCGGGCGTGCTGCTCGCCGTGGTCCCGATCCTCGGCCTGTCGGTCGGCGCGATCGTGCTGAAGACCCGCCCGCTGTTCCGTGCGATGCAGACGCGCCTGGACACGGTCAACCGGGTCCTGCGCGAGCAGATCACCGGCAACCGGGTGATCCGCGCCTTCATCCGCGACGACTACGAGAAGGAACGCTTCCGCGAGGCCAACGCCGACCTCACCGGCGTCTCGCTGGCGGCCGGCAAGCTGCTCGCGCTGATGTTCCCGACCGTGATCGTGGTCGTGAACATCTCCAGCGTCGCCGTCGTCTGGTTCGGCGCGATGCGCATCGACTCCGGCGACATGGAGATCGGCCAGTTGACGGCCTTCCTCGCCTACCTGATGCAGATCGTCATGTCCGTGATGATGGCCACCTTCATGTTCATGATGGTGCCGCGCGCCGAGGTCTGCGCCGAGCGCGTCCAGGAAGTCCTGGACACCGACTCCAGCGTGATCCCGCCCGCCGACCCCGTCCGCAAGCTGCTCCACCACGGCCGCCTGGAACTGCGCGGCGCCGACTTCCGCTACCCGGGCGCCGAGGCCCCCGTGCTGCGCGGCGTCGACCTCGTGGCCCGCCCCGGCGAGACCACCGCGGTGATCGGCTCGACCGGCAGCGGCAAGTCCACGCTGCTGGGGCTGATCCCCCGGCTCTTCGACGCGACCGGCGGCGACGTGCTCGTCGACGGCGAGGACGTACGGCGCCTCGACCCCGACCTGCTCGCCAAGACGGTCGGCATGGTGCCGCAGAAGCCATACCTCTTCTCCGGGACCGTCGCCAGCAACCTGCGCTACGGGCGCCCCGACGCCACCGACGAGGAGCTCTGGCACGCGCTGGAGGTCGCGCAGGCCAAGGGCTTCGTGTCCGAGCTGGAGGGCGGGCTCGACGCTCCGATCACCCAGGGCGGAACCAACGTCTCCGGCGGCCAGCGCCAGCGGCTCGCGATCGCGCGCACGCTCGTACAGCGCCCGGAGATCTACCTGTTCGACGACTCCTTCTCGGCCCTGGACTACGCCACGGACGCGGCGCTGCGCTCCGCGCTCGCCCGCGAGACCGAGCAGTCGACCGTGGTCATCGTCGCCCAGCGGGTCTCCACGATCCGCGACGCGGACCGGATCATCGTCCTCGACGAGGGGCAGGTGGTGGGCGAGGGGCGCCACCACGAGCTGATGGCCGGCAATGAGACCTACCGGGAGATCGTGCTCTCCCAGCTGACGGAAGCGGAGGCGGCGTGAGCGGGCCCGGAGGACGGATGATGATGGGACCGCCGACCACGCGGTCCATGGACTTCAAGGGCTCGGGCAAGCGGCTGCTGAGCGCGCTGGCGCGTGACCGGGCCAAGCTGTGGGGCATGATCCTCGCGGTCGTCGGCAGCGTCGCCGCGTCGGTGACCGGTCCCAAGATCCTCGGTGAGGCCACCGACCTGGTGTTCGCGGGGATCGTCGGCCGGAATTTCGACAAGGGCCTCACCAAGCAGCAGGCCCTGGACGGTCTGCGCGCCAAGGGCGAGGGCGGGATGGCGGACATGCTGTCCGGCACCGACTTCACCCCGGGCAAGGGCATCGACTTCGGCGCGGTCGGGTCGGTCGCTCTGTGGGCGCTGGCCGTCTTCACGGTCGCCGGTCTGCTGATGCTGGTCGCCACCCGGCTGTCGAACCACATCATGAACGGCACCGTCTACCGGATGCGCGAGGAGCTCCAGGCGAAGCTGTCGCGGCTGCCGCTGTCGTACTTCGACCAGCAGAAGCGCGGCGAGGTGCTCAGCCGGGCCACGAACGACATTGACAACGTCGGGCAGACGATCCAGCAGACGATGGGTCAGCTGCTCAACTCGCTCCTGACGATCGTCGGCGTGCTGGCGATGATGTTCTGGATCTCGTGGGTGCTGGCACTGGTCGCGCTGGTGACGATCCCGGTGTCCGCGTACGTCGCCGCGAAGATCGGCAAGAAGTCGCAGCCGCAGTTCGTGGCGCAGTGGAAGTCAACGGGCGCCCTGAACGCCCACGTCGAGGAGATGTACTCGGGCCACACCCTGGTCAAGGTCTTCGGCCGGCAGAAGGAGTCCGCGGCCCTGTTCGCCGAGCAGAACGAAGCCCTGTACCGGGCCTCCTTCAAGGCGCAGCTGGTCAGCGGGATCATGCAGCCGGTGATGCTGTTCATCTCGAACATCAACTACGTGCTCGTCGCGGTCGTCGGCGGTCTGCGGGTGGCCTCGGGCACCCTGTCGATCGGTGACGTCCAGGCCTTCATCCAGTACTCGCGCCAGTTCTCGATGCCGCTGACGCAGGTCGCCTCCATGGCGAACCTGGTGCAGTCCGGCGTCGCCTCCGCGGAGCGGGTCTACGAGCTGCTGGACGCGCCGGAGCAGGAGGCGGACGCGGAGGTCCCCGAGCGTCCGGAGAACCTGCGCGGACAGGTCACCTTCGACAAGGTCGCCTTCCGCTACGAACCGGACAAGCCGCTGATCGAGAACCTCTCGCTGAGCGTCGACCCCGGTCAGACGGTCGCGATCGTGGGCCCGACCGGCGCCGGCAAGACCACGCTGGTCAACCTGCTGATGCGGTTCTACGAGGTCACGGGCGGGGAGATCGCCCTCGACGGGGTGGACATCGCGAAGATGACCCGCGAGGAACTGCGCAGCGGCATCGGCATGGTGCTCCAGGACACCTGGCTGTTCGGCGGCACCATCGCGGAGAACATCGCCTACGGGGCCACGCGCGAGGTCACGCGCGCCGAGGTCGAGGAGGCCGCGCGGGCGGCCCACGCCGACCGGTTCATCCGTACCCTGCCCGAGGGCTACGACACGGTGCTGGACGACGAGGGCGCCGGCGTCAGCGCGGGCGAGAAGCAACTGATCACCATCGCGCGGGCGTTCCTGTCCGACCCGGTGATCCTGGTGCTCGACGAGGCGACGAGCTCGGTGGACACCCGTACCGAGGTGCTCATCCAGAAGGCGATGGCGCGCCTCGCGCACGGCCGTACGTCCTTCGTGATCGCGCACCGGCTGTCCACGATCCGCGACGCGGACCTGATCCTGGTGATGGAGAGCGGCTCGATCGTGGAACAGGGCACGCACGAGGAGCTGCTGCTCTCGGGCGGCGCCTACGCGCGGCTGTACGCGGCGCAGTTCGCGCAGGCGGTGGCCGAGGTCGACTAGACCGGTACGGCCGTGCGGCCGGTGCGGGGAGGGGCGCCCATCCGGGCGCCCCTTTTCCGTCTTGTTCGTCTTGTCCGTCTGCGTCAGTCCAGATATCCGCGCAGCTGGTCCGCGAAGGCGTGGTCGCGCAGCTTGTTGAGGGTCTTGGACTCGATCTGGCGGATCCGCTCCCGGGTCACCCCGAAGATCCGGCCGATCTCCTCCAGGGTGCGCGGGCGCCCGTCGGCGAGCCCGTAGCGGAGCTGGACCACCTTGCGCTCCCGCTCCCCGAGGGTCGAGAGGACCGCTTCCAGGTGTTCGCGGAGCAGGAAGAACGCGGCCGATTCGACCGGTGAGGCGGCGTCGCCGTCCTCGATGAGGTCGCCGAGCGCGACATCGTCCTCCTCGCCCACGGGTGCGTGCAGCGAGACCGGCTCCTGCGCGAGGCGCAGCACCTCCAGGACCCGCTCGGGGGTCAGCTCGAGGTGGACGGCGACCTCCTCGGCGGTGGGTTCGTACCCCCGCTCCTGGAGCATGCGGCGCTGGACGCGCACGACGCGGTTGATCAGTTCGACGACGTGGACGGGGACGCGGATGGTTCGGGCCTGGTCGGCGAGGGCGCGGGACATGGCCTGGCGGATCCACCAGGTGGCGTAGGTGGAGAACTTGTAGCCGCGGGCGTAGTCGAACTTCTCGACGGCGCGGATCAGTCCGAGGTTCCCCTCCTGGACCAGGTCGAGCATGGTGAGTCCGCGGCCGACGTAGCGCTTGGCGACGGAGACGACGAGCCGCAGGTTCGACTCGATGAGACGCCGTTTCGCCATGCGGCCCATCACGACGAGCTTGTCGAGGTCGAGCGTGAGCTGCAGATCGAGCGGGGCTCCGCTGCCGAGCTTCTCCTCCGCGAACAGGCCCGCTTCCACGCGCCGCGCGAGCTCGACCTCCTCGACGGCGGTGAGCAGCGGGATCCTGCCTATCTCGCGCAGGTACTGCCGGAACAGGTCGGCGGATGGTCCCGCTCCGCCGGAGCCTTCCGCCGGGCGCTTGCGCGGCGGGGGCACCTTCTCCAGCAGCTCCGGGCCCTCCAACTCCTCAGGCTCTTCGGCCTCCTCCTCGTGCATGGCGTCGGCCTCGGCCTCGGGCTCGGGCTCTTCGGCCGCGGGCACTTCGGCGGGCGGGCTGACGGTGACGGTCAAGCTCTGGGTCTGCACGGGGGCGGCCTCCACAGGGCTCCGAGGACGGGTGCACCGCACCTCAGTGTGGGGTACGACACATCGCTGCCACGAGGGGCGTGCGACCACTTTCTGGGTCCGGTGCGTGACCCATGGTTACCCCCCGACCGGAACCCCGATGCGGATCGGACGCATGTCCGAGATGATCGCTGCCATGCCCGAGTACGAATCCCACATCACCGTCCGCTGCCCGCACCCGGCGGAGCTGGCACGACTCGAATCGTGGGCGGCGGAAAGGGAGTTGAAGGTGACCCACATCGTGCTGGCCCGGGGCCGGATGCTCTCGCAGCCGATGCTGACGCTGCCCGACCGGGACGGGCACGAGGTCCTGGTGCCCCGGCTGCGCGCGGCCGGCTTCGATCCGGTCCGGGTCAAGGTGGAGACGGTCCCGTGGACCACGGAGCCCCCGGGGCCGGGCGGCGGCTACTTCGAGCACCACCTCAAACTGCGGCTCCCCGCCGACTGGGACCGCCCGGCCCTGGAGTCCCTGGCGGTCCGGCACGCGGCACACGTCTCGTGGAACGCCCGCCGGGTCCTGCCGGGGGCTCGGCAGGAACGTTTCGTGACCCAGCGGTGGCGGGGTACGGCGGCGGAGGCGGGGGCGGCGTGCGATGCGCTGGTCGCTGCGCTGGCGGGGGCCGGGTACGAGGTCTGCTCGGAGGAGCGGGAGTTCGTGCTGTACGACAGCGACCTGTCGGTGGACGACGGGTGGATCGAGGAGGAGGGCGCACGATGAGCAGCCGGGAGTGGAAACCGTCGATTCCGGGCGGCCCGGACGACCCCGCGGAGCCGAAGGCGGAGCGGTTTCGACGGATGGACCAGCGGCCCCGCACCATAAGAACGGGCGACAGGGGCGAGCCGGCCACGGTGGCCTTCGACCCCGCCCTCAAGCACTTCTCCGAGGCGTACCGGCCGCTGGATCCGGTGATCTCGGAACCTGCGGAGCGAACGGCCTGGCGGTCGGCCCGACGGGCGGCGATGGACGTGGCGTTGCGCGCGGTCGGAGCCTCGGGCCACGCCGGTTCGCTCGTGCTGCGCGGCAGCATGCTGATGTCCCAGTGGTTCGGGGAGGCCGCGCGGGAGCCGCACGACCTGGACTTCGTCGTGGTCCCAGCGGACTGGATGATCGAGGAGGACCGCACCGGGCGGATGCTCGACGCGATCGCGGCCGGGGCCGAGCGGATGGCCGCACACGAAGGCCTGGTGATGCCGGCGGCGGACGCGGTCTCCGAGTACATCTGGACGTACGAACGCGTTCCGGGGCGCAGGCTGGTCCTCCCCTGGTCCGCGCCGGGGATGCGGGGCGGCCAGGTCCAGCTCGACTTCGTCTTCAACGAGCCCCTGCCGGTCGCGCCCGAGCCCGTGGTGGTCGCGGGTGTCCCGCTGCTGGGGGCCACCCCGGAGCTGTCCCTCGCCTGGAAGCTGGTGTGGCTGGCCGGGGACATGTACCCGCAGGGCAAGGACCTCTACGACGCGGTCCTGCTGGCGGAGAGCTGCGCACTGCCGTACCCGCTGCTGGCGGAGGTGTTCCGGCTCTCCGGCGAATTCGAGGTTGGCGGCGGCGGGCAACAGCCGCCCGCCCCGGAGGTCTTCGAGGGGTTCGCGCAGACGGACTGGGACACGTTCCACAAGGAGTACCCGGGGATCCCCGGCTCCGCCGAGTCCTACGCGAACCGCCTGCTGGCGGCGCTGGCGCCCACGTTCGCCGGGGCTCCGGAGAACGGCTAGGCCGGCTCGACGCGGACCGCGCAGACCTTGAACTCCGGCATCCGGGACACCGGGTCCAGCGCCGGGTTGGTCAGGGTGTTGGCGCGGCCCTCGCCCGGCCAGTGGAAGGGCATGAAGACGGTGTCCGCGCGGATGGTGTCCGTGATGCGGGCCGGGGCGACCGCGCGGCCGCGGCGGGAGGTGACCGCGAGGGGGGCTCCGTCGACCGCGCCGATGCGGGCCGCGAGGCGCGGGTGGAGTTCCACGAAGGGGCCGGGGGCGGCTTCGTTGAGCTCGTCCACCCGGCGGGTCTGCGCGCCCGACTGGTACTGGGCGACGACCCGGCCGGTGGTGAGCAGGAGCGGGTACTCCGTGTCCGGGACCTCGGCGGCGTCCCGGTGGGTGACGGGCACGAAGCGGGCCCGGCCGTCCTCGGTGGCGAAGCGGTCCAGGAAGAGCCGGGGGGTACCGGGGTGGGGCGTCGCGGGGGTGGGCTCCCCGGAGGCGGGCTCCCCGGAGGCGGGCTCCCCGGAGGCGGGCTCCCCGGAGACGGGCGTCCCGGAGACGGGCGTCCCGGGGACGGGCTCCCCCGGTGCGGCCCCGGGGCCGGGCTCTCCCGAGGCCGCCTCCCCCGTCCGCGGAGCCGAAGGGCAGGGCCAGAAGACGCCCTGCTCCGCTTCGATGCGGGCGTACGTGATGCCCGAATAGTCCGCCGGGCCGCCCGCCGAGGCGCGGCGCAGCTCCTCGAAGACCTCCTCGGGGTCGGTCGGGAAGGCCTTCGGCATGCCCAGCCTCGTGGCCAGGCCGTGCAGGACCTCGAGGTCGGAGCGGACCCCCGGCGGCGGAGTCAGGGCCCGGCGACGGAGCAGGACGCGGCCCTCCAGGTTGGTGGTGGTGCCGGTCTCCTCCGCCCACTGGGTGACCGGGAGGACCACGTCGGCCAGCGCCGCCGTCTCGGACAGGACCACGTCGGCGACGGCCAGGAAGTCCAGGGAGCGGATGCGTTCCTCGACGTGGCCGGCGCGGGGGGCGGAGACCACCGGATTGGAGCCCATGAGGAGGAGCGCCTTGACGTCCGAGCCCAGCGCGTCGAGGAGTTCGTACGCGCTGCGGCCGGGCCCGGGAAGGTCGTCGGGGTCGATCCCCCAGACCCCGGCGACGTGGGCCCGGGCCGCCGGGTCGGTCAGTTTGCGGTAGCCGGGGAGCTGGTCGGCCTTCTGGCCGTGCTCGCGGCCGCCCTGGCCGTTGCCCTGGCCGGTGAGGCAGCCGTAGCCGGAGAGCGGGCGGCCGGCCCGGCCGGTGGCGAGGCAGAGGTTGATCCAGGCTCCGACGGTGTCGACGCCCTTGGACTGCTGCTCGGGCCCGCGTGCGGTGAGCACCATCGCGGTTTCGGGCGCACAGAACATCGCCACCGCCTCGCGGAGCTTCGGCACCGGCACGCCGGTGATCCGCTCCACCAGCTCCGGCCAGTGCGCCATCGCACCCGCGCGAGCCTCTTCCCAGCCGCTGGTGCGCTCGGCGATGAACTCCTCGTCGGTGTGGCCACCCGCGACGACGAGGTGCAGCAGGCCGAGCGCCAGCGCCAGGTCCGTGCCGGGGCGCGGGGCCAGGTGCAGGTCGGCCTGTTCGGCGGTGCGCGTGCGGCGCGGGTCCACCACGATCAACGTGCCGCCGTTCTCACGGAGTTCCCGGAAGAAGCGGAGGGCGGGGGGCATGGTGTCGGCGGGGTTGGAGCCGACGAGGATGACGCAGCCGGTCCGGGGGATGTCCTCCAGCGGGAAGGGCAGCCCCCGGTCGAGCCCGAAGGCCCGCTGGTGCGCGGCGGCGGCCGAGGACATGCAGAACCGGCCGTTGTAGTCGATCTGCGAGGTCCGCAGGGCGATGCGGGCGAACTTCCCGAGGGCGTACGCCTTCTCGTTGGTCAGCCCGCCGCCGCCGAACACCCCGACCGCGTCGGCCCCGTACGACCGCCGCGTGCGGGCGAGTCCCTCGGCGACGGCGTCGAGGGCCTCCTCCCAGGTGGCCGGCTCCAGCCGCCCGGCGTGGGTGCGGACGAGCGGCTCGGTGAGGCGCACCTGGGAGGAGAGCACGGCGGGGGCGGTGCGGCCCTTGCCGCACAGTGCGCCCCGGTTCACGGGGAAGTCGGCCCGCTCCTCCACCGTCACGCCCGCGCCGCCGGGCTCGGTGCGCAGGTTCATGCCGCACTGCAGCGCGCAGTACGGGCAGTGCGTGGCGGTGAGGGAGTCCGAGGTGTGCATGAGCCCAGCGTGCGTCGGCGGTGTTACGCGGGCCGCCGCCCCGCGTTACAACTCGGCGTGCTCCACCTCAGCGCGCGCGGCCCCCTCCGGTGAGGTGGCCCGGCGCACGGGAGGGGCCGGGGATCCCGGCGTACACGATCCGGGCTCCGGGGCCGGGGTCACTGGCCGGTCAGGTACTTCACCGTGAGGCCGGCCGTCCAGCCGCCGTCGACCGCGAGCTCGGCGCCCGTCATGTAGCTCGCGGCGTCCGAGAGGAGGAAGGCGACGGCGGCGGCGATCTCCTCGGGGAGGCCGACGCGGCCGAGGGGGGCGCCGGGGTAGTTGCCCTCGCCCGCCTGGATGCCGACCGGGGCCGTCATCGGGGTGAGCGTCATGCCGGGGTGTACGGAGTTCACGCGGATCCGGGATTCCGCGAGCTCGACCGCGCCGATCTTCGACAGTCCGCGCACGCCCCACTTGGAGGCTCCGTAGCCGGCGGTCAGGGCAAGGCCGGTGAGGCCGGCGGCGGAGGAGATGTTGACGATGGAGCCGCCGCCGTTCTCGCGCATCAGCGGGATCGCGGCCTTGATGCCGATGAAGACGCCGACCAGGTTGATCTCGACGACCTTGCGGAAGTGCTCGACGCTCTCGTGCTCCAGGAACCGGCCGGCGGCTATGCCCGCGTTGTTGACCAGCCCGTCGATGCGGCCGAACTCGGCGAGGGCGAAGGCCAGGGCCGCGTCCCAGTCGGATTCGCTGGTCACGTCGTGGCGCAGGAAGCGCGCCGCGTCGCCCAGCTTGGCCGCCGTCTCGGCGCCCTCGGCCTCCAGGACGTCGGTGATCAGCACCTTGCCGCCGCCGTCGACGACTGCCTGCGCGGCCGCCGCGCCGAGGCCGCGGGCCCCACCGGTGATGACGACGACCTTGCCGCTCAGATCCACAACAGCCACGGTTCCACACCCCTGACGCACACGACGCACACGACGGACGGCTCTACGGGCCACATAGACCTAAGAGCTATATGACTAATCGGCATACGCCGATCGCGGCGTCAGTCTGCCAGAGAGGCCAGCGCCCGCGACACCCCCTCCTCCTTCGGCCCCAGGAACCGCGGCTCCGGCTCGAACACCGCGTCCAGCGCCGCCTTGCCCGCCGCGAAGACCTCGCGGGCCCCGCCGTAGTACCAGGTCGCGTCGTGCACGTCGGACACCCCGACCCCGTAGGAGTCCACGCCCGCGGCCCGGCACAGCGCGACCGCCCGGCGGATGTGGAAGCCCTGGCTGATCAGCACCGCCCGGTGCACGCCGAAGACCTCCCGGGCCCGGACGCAGGAGTCCCACGAGTCGAAGCCTGCGTAGTCGCTGACGACGCGGGCGTCCGGCACCCCGTGACCCGTCAGGTACGCGCGCATCGCGTCGGGCTCGTCGTAATCGGTCCGGCTGTTGTCGCCGGTGACCAGGACGACCTTGACCTTCCCCGCACGGTAGAGCTCGACGGCGGCGTCGAGGCGGCGCGCGAGGTACGGGGTGGGCCGGCCGTTCCACAGCCCGGCGCCGAAGACCACGGCCACCTCGGCGGCGGGCGCGTCGGCGGTGGTCCGCAGCCGGGGCCCGGCGGACGCGTGCGTCCACGCCGAGGGCAGCAGGGCCAGCACGCAGCCCGCCATCACCACCTGCACGGCCCGCCGCCGCGACCGCACGGTGCGGGGCACCTCGACCCGTACGGCCTTCAGCCGCTCCCACGCCGCCCCCGGCAGGCCTCGTACCACTGCGCGCCTCAATGCGATCCCCCTGTTGGTCTTGCTGTCGGTCTTGCTGTCGGTTCTGATGCTGTCGGCTCTGATGCTGCCCGTTGTGATGCTGCCGGTTCTGCTGCTCTCGGTCCTGTCGTCTACGTCGTCTACGGACGCGTGTACGGTCCCGGCGGTTTCCCGGCCGGTTCGCGGCACGGGGAAGCACGGCCCGATCCCACCCCCGCCGTCCACCCCCGTGTGAGCAGGTGGAAAACACCCGTCACGCCCGCGCAACGCATCGGCAACCTGCCGCGCGCAGGATCGGTTCATGACGGAGCCGGCGCACCCTCCCGAGTCCCTGCCCCTCCCCCTGCTCCCGCCCCTCCCACCGCTTCCGCCCGCGACCACGGCGGAGCTGCTGACCCGGATCACCGCCCAGCTCGGTACGCAGCTCAGCGGTCTGCGCCCCCGACACCACGCAGGAGTCCTCCCATGCAGCAGCCCGCACTCGTCGCCGTGGCCCACGGCAGCCGCGATCCGCGCGCCCTCCACACCGTCGAAGCCCTGCTCGAACGGGTCCGTGAGCTCCGTCCCCGCCTCGACGTCCGGCTCGGTCACATCGAGCTGAACCACCCGCTGCTGGAGCACACCCTCGAACGGGCCGCCGGAGCCGCCGTACTGGTCCCGCTGCTGCTCGGCCGCGGGACCCACGTCAAGCGGGACCTGCCGGCCGCCGCCGCCCGCGCCGGGCACCTGCGGACCCGTGTCGCCGCCCCGCTCGGACCGCATCCGCTGCTCGTCGAGGCCCTGTACGAGCGGCTCGTGGAGGCCGGCTGGAGCGCCGGGTCGGCGGTGGTGCTGGCCGCCGCCGGGTCCCGCGACCCCGACTCCGCGACCGATGTGCGGGCCACCGCCGACCTGCTCTCGGAACGGCTCGGCGGGGTCCCCGTGGTGGCCGCCTACGCCTCGGGCACCGCGCCCGGAGTGCCCGCCGCCGTACGGGCCCTGGCCGCGCGGGGCCTCCACCGGGTCGCGGTCGCCTCCTACTTCACCGCACCCGGCCGCTTCGCCGCAGCGAGCGCCGCCGCCGCGTCGGGCCCGGCCGCCGCCCCGCTGGGCGCGCATCCGGCGCTGGCCCGGCTGGTGCTCCAGCGCTACGACGAAGCCGCCGCCGCGCTCGCAGGACCCGTAGGACGGGAGCAGCCGCTCGAACTGGCCACCGCGTAACGGTCTGGTTGGTTCGCAATCGCTCGGATTGCTCCTCTTGACTCGTCTTGTCGGCTCCTCCGGTTACCGTTTGGGCCATGGAAGGCATGGAAGGCACCACCGCACCTGTCCGACCCGGCCTCGACCTGCCCGGCGAGCCGTACGATCCCGCCGATACCGAGCGCTGGGCCACCGAGCCCGACAAACGGCCCGGGCGGACCGCCTTCCAGCGAGACCGTGCCCGCGTGCTGCACTCCGCCGCCCTGCGCCGGCTCGCAGGGAAGACGCAGGTGGTGACCCCGGGGACGCGTTCGTACGACTGGGACGCCAGTCCTCGTACGCGGCTGACGCACTCCCTCGAATGCGCCCAGGTCGGCCGCGAGCTCGGCGCCGCGCTCGGCTGCGATCCCGATCTGGTCGAAGCCGCCTGCCTGTCGCACGACATGGGGCATCCGCCCTTCGGCCACAACGGCGAGGAAGCGCTCAACGAGTTCGCCAAGGACTGCGGCGGTTTCGAGGGCAACGCCCAGTCGCTGCGCCTGCTGACCCGGCTGGAGCCCAAGCGGTTCGTCCCCGATCCGCAGACCGGCACCCTGGTCAGCGTCGGGCTCAACCTCACCCGGGCCTGCCTGGACGCCGCCACCAAGTACCCCTGGGCGCGCGGGGACCACCCCACCGACCCGGGCTCGGTGAAGTTCGGGGCCTACGAGGACGACCTGCCGGTCTTCGAGTGGCTGCGCCGCGGCGCGCCCGCGGACCGCAAGTGCTTCGAGGCGCAGGTCATGGACTGGTCGGACGACGTGGCGTACTCCGTCCACGATTTCGAGGACGGCCTGCACGCCGGCCACCTCGACCCGAACCTGCTCTTCGCCGAGCCCGAGCGCACCGAGATCTGGCGGGTGGCCATCGGCCGGTACGTGCCCGCCGACACCGAGCCGGAGGAGCTGCGGGAGGCCCTGGACCGTTTGATGGAGCAGGAGTGGTGGCCGCACGGGTACGACGGTTCGGCCGTGGCCCAGGCCCGGCTGAAGGACGCGACCAGCCAGCTGATCGGCCGTTTCTGCCTGGCCGCCGAGGGCGCCACCCGGCAGGCGTACGGGACCGGCCGGCTGACCCGGTACGCGGCGGAGCTGGTGGTGCCGCGCGAAGCCCGCAACGAGTGCGCGGTGCTGAAGGCGGTGGCCGACCTGTACGTCATGCAGCGCGACGAGCAGGAGCGGATCCGCGCCGATCAGCGCATCGTCCTGGCCGAACTGGCGGAGGCCGTCAGCGCCCGCGCGCCCGAGGGTCTGGACCCGCAGTTCCGTGCGATCTTCGACGAGGCCCCGGACGACCGGGCCAGGAAGCGGGCGGTCGTGGACCAGATCGCGGCCCTCACGGACGCCTCCGCGCGCTCCCTGCACGCCCGCCTCATCCAGCGCGCGCGACGCGCCGAAGGGTGAGCCGATCGGGCCACTCCCCCTTCACGCGGCAGGCTCGGTGCGGGACGCTCGCATGTGGTCGCATGTGGCGCAGAGGTTATGAGGAGGCATCAGGTGGTCGACGCACACCGGACGTTCGTCATCGTCGGCGCAGGGCTCGCCGGGGCTAAGGCGGCCGAAACGCTGAGGTCCGAAGGGTTCACGGGGCGGGTGATCCTCATCGGCGACGAGCGCGAGCATCCCTACGAGCGGCCCCCGCTCTCCAAGGGCTACCTGGCGGGCAAGGAGGAACGCGAGAGCGTCTTCGTGCACGAGCCGTCCTGGTACGCGGCCTGCGACATCGAGCTGCACCTCGGCCAGCCCGCGGTCCACCTCGACCGGGACGCCAAGAAGGTGGTCCTGGGCGACGGGACGGCGCTGCCCTACGACAAGCTGCTGCTCGCCACCGGCGCCGAACCGCGTCGGCTCGACATCCCGGGCACCGAGCTGGTCGGGGTGCACCACCTGCGCCGGCTCTCGCACGCGGAGCGGCTGCGCAAGGCCCTGGCGGGCCTGGGCCGGGACAACGGGCACCTGTTGATCGCGGGCGCCGGCTGGATCGGCCTGGAGGTCGCGGCGGCCGCCCGCGGGTACGGGGCCGAGGTCACCGTCATCGAGCCGGCGCCGACCCCGCTGCACGCGGTGCTCGGTCCGGAGGTCGGCCGGCTCTTCGCCGACCTGCACACCGAGCACGGGGTCCGCTTCCACTTCGGGTCCCATCTGACGGAGATCGTCGGGCACGACGGCATGGTGCTGGCGGCCCGTACGGACGACGGGGAGGAGCACCCGGCGCACGCGGTCCTCGCGGCGATCGGGGCCGCCCCGCGGACCGCGCTGGCGGAGACCTCGGGCCTGGCCCTGGTGGACCGGGAGCACGGGGGCGGCATCGCCGTGGACGCCTCGCTGCGCACGTCCGACCCGGACGTCTTCGCGGTCGGGGACGTGGCGGCCGCGCACCATCCGGTGCTGGGGACCCGGCTGCGGGTGGAGCACTGGGCGAACGCGCTCAACGGGGGTCCGGCCGCCGCCCGGGCGATGCTGGGGCAGGAGGTCTCGTACGACCGGGTTCCGTACTTCTTCTCCGACCAGTACGACGTGGGGCTGGAGTACTCGGGGTACGCCCCGGCGGGCGGCTACGACCAGGTGCTGATCCGCGGGGACGCGGGCAAGCGGGAGTTCATCGCCTTCTGGCTCTCGGACGGCCGGGTGCTGGCCGGGATGAACGTGAACGTGTGGGACGTCACCGAGGACATCCAGGCCCTGATCAGGTCTAAGGCGCCCGTGGACCGCGAGAAGCTGGCGGATCCATCGATTCCGCTTTCGGCCCTGGTGCCGGCGGAGGGTGCCTGACGGGATTGTCTCCGCCCGGCCGTAGACTTCACGCGTGGCAGGACGGATCAACGACGACGACGTGAAGGCGGTACGGGACGCGGTCCCGATCGACGCCGTGGTCTCGGAGTACCTCCAGCTGCGCAACGCGGGCGGCGGCAACCTCAAGGGCCTCTGCCCCTTCCATGACGAGAAGTCCCCGTCCTTCCAGGTCAGCCCCAGCAAGGGCTTCTACCACTGCTTCGGCTGCCAGGCGGGCGGGGACACCCTCGACTTCGTCATGAAGATCGACCACCTCTCCTTCTCGGAGGCGGTGGAACGGCTCGCCGGCCTGGCCGGCATCACCCTGCGGTACGAAGAGGGCGGCTACACCGCCGGCACCAGTGGGCGCGGCGAGCGCATCCGGCTGGTCGAGGCGCACAAGGCCGCGGCCGACTTCTACATGGACCAGCTCGGCAGCGCCGAAGCGGAGATCGGCCGCAAGTTCCTGGCCGAACGCGGCTTCGACCAGGCCGCCGCCCAGCACTTCAGCGTGGGCTACAGCCCGGCCGGCTGGGACCACCTGACGCGTTTCCTGCGCGGCAAGGGCTTCAGCGACAAGGAACTGATCACCTCGGGCCTGGCCCAGGACAGCCGCAGCGGAAAGCCCATCGACCGCTTCCGCGGCCGGCTGATGTGGCCCATCCGCGACATCAGCGGCGAGGTCGTCGGCTTCGGCGCGCGCAAGCTGCGCGACGACGACAACGGGCCCAAGTACCTGAACACCCCCGAGACGGCGATCTACAAGAAGTCCCAGGTGCTGTACGGCATCGACCTGGCCAAGAAGGAGATCGCCAAGACCTCCAGGGCCGTCGTGGTCGAGGGCTACACCGACGTCATGGCCTGCCACATGGCCGGGGTCACCACCGCGATCGCCACCTGCGGCACCGCCTTCGGCGGCGACCACATCAAGATCCTGCGCCGGCTGCTCATGGACAACGCAACCGCCGAGGTGATCTTCACCTTCGACGGGGACGCGGCCGGACAGAAGGCCGCGCTGCGCGCCTTCGAGGACGACCAGAAGTTCGCCGCGGAGACCTCCATCACCATCGCCCCGGGCGGCATGGACCCCTGCGACCTGCGCCTGGCCAAGGGCGACGCGGCCGTATCGGGGCTGGTCGAGGCCCGCACCCCGCTGTTCGAGTTCGCGCTGAAGCACATCGTGGCCCGGCACAACCTGGAGAACCCGGCGGGGCGGGCGGCCGCGCTGGAGGAAGCCGCCCCGATCATCAAGAAGATCAAGAACGTGGCCATCCAGCACGAATCGGCGGTCCAGCTGGCGGGCATGCTCGGCATGCGCGACGAGCAGTTCGTGGTCAAGCGGATCGCCCAGCTCGACCGCTGGGCCCGGGAGCGCGGCAACCAGCCGCAGCAGGGGCGTCGGGGCCAGGCCGGCAGCTCCGGTCCCTCCAGCCACTCCAGCCACTCGTACGAGGACATCCCGGCGCCGTCCGCCACCCCCACGGGCCCCGCGCTGAACCTGCGCAGCCCCGCCCACATCACCGAGCGCGAGCTGCTCAAGCTGGCGCTCCAGCGCCCCGCCCTGGTCTCCCCCGCCTTCGACGCGTACGGGATGGACGAGTTCACCGCCCCGCCCTACGCGGCCGTCCGCCAGGCCATCCTGGACGCCGGCGGCGCTTCGCTCGGCACCGAGGACTACCTGACCCGGGTCCGGGACGCCGCGCCGAACGACACCGTCCGCGCGCTGGTCACCGAGCTCGTCGTCGAGGCCATCCACGCGAAGACCGTGGACGAGGTCTACGCCGGGGTCCAGCTGGTCCAGGTCAGGCTCCGCGCGGTCGACCGCCGGGTGCACGAGATCCAGGGCACCCTGGCCCGCCTCGGCCACCAGGACGCGCCGGAGCAGCTCGCGGCGGTCCAGGAAGAGCTGTGGGTGCTCCAGCAGTACGGCCGGCGCCTGCGCAACCGCGGCGCGGAAGGCCTGTAGGTCCGGAAGGCACCTTCAGGCCCGAGGAGCACGCCCTAGCGTCGCAGCCAGTCGCCGCCCGGGATGGGGGTGCCGGAGCGGGCGAGGTGGTGGGCCAGGGGCGGGGCCGCCAGGTAGACCCACGCGCGGACCGGGGTGCCGTCGGGGCGCAGGGCCTCGCGGGCGGTGCGGTCGTAGATGTTGGCGGGGTGTCCGGGGCCCGCGTACTCCTCCAGCAGGTCGAGCGCCACGAGGAGTTCCCCGTAGGCCCCGGGGGCCGGGGTGATCAGCTCTCCGGCTATCGCGGAGCCGGGGCGGTCCACGGCGTACGGGTATCCGGGGCCCTCGTACAGGGCCGCGTCCGGGAGGCGGGCGGGCTCCTCGGCGGCCGTGCGGCCGCGCAGGAACAGGTCGTGGTTGACCTCTCCGGGGCGCAAGGTCCCGTAGACGAAGAACGGGAGTTCCGGGAGCTTCGGGAGTTCCGGGAGTTCCAGGAGCTCCTCCACCTGTGGAATCGTTCCTTCGCCCCGGCCTTCCGGCCGATCGGCCGATGTCATGCGGGCCTCCCTCGATTCAGACTGAGCTGCTGACCGGTCTCCCACCGACCCGCGGGCCGGGCCCGAAGTCCCGACTTCGACCGCGGGAGACCGCCTACGCACCGCTGTTACACGACCGCCCGGTCCCCGTGACCGACGCCGCCTACCGTCAGTCTGCCTCCCCGCACCCCGCCCTCCCCCACCACCCGACGGTTCCGCCTTCCATGACTCGACCGACCCTCCGCAGCCTCGCCGCGGCCGCCCTGCTCTGCATCGGCCTCGGCGGCTGCGGCGCACCCGGGGGCCTCGGGCCCGGCGAGGTCGCGCAGCCCGTGATCTCCCAGCCCCGGCCGAAGCCGCTCTGGCCCTCGTGGACCGAGTCCCCCAGCTCCGGCGGTACGGCGGTGGCCGGCCGAGTGCCGCCGCCGCAGCCGCTCGCCGGCGCCCCTGCGGTGGGGGCGGAGGGGATCGAGAAGGTCGACGTGATGGCCGTGGTCCGCGCGGACAAGGCGATGAAGCGTTTCGGCGACGGGAAGAAGATCGAGGGTCCGGGCAAGGCCGGGGTCCGGCCGGCCCGGTTCGCGGACCTGACGGGCGACGGAAAGCCCGAGTTGATCGTCGCCGCCGACACCGAGACCGGGCGTTCGGTGCTGAGCGTCTACACCGCGGCAGGCGGGAAGATCGTTCCGATCCTGTTCACCAGCGGCCGGCGGATGCACGTCGAGACCGTCGGCACCGACCTGCTGGTCCGCACCACCGACGACGACGGATCCGCGCACGACATCCGCTACCACTGGGACGGCCAGCGGCTGAGCGTGCTCAGCGACGAGCACAAGTTCGGCAACGCCATCTCCGCACCGGGCTCCGGCACGTGCCCGGCCCCGCTACCGTCCGGCTCCGAAACACCCGCACCGATACCCACGCCCACGAACCGGGGCGGCCGGTGAAGCGCTTCCTGCTCCACTGCCGCCGCCGCCTGCACTCCCTCGGCCTGCGCTGGAAGATCGCCGTCCTGCTCGCCGTCGGCTGCTCCCTCGTCGCGCTCACCATCGGCGTCCTGATCCACGAGGCCCGCGCGAACCAGGTGGCCGACGCGGCGCGCCAAAGCGCCCTCGCGCAGCTCGTCCGGGTGCGCCAGGTGTACGAGCTCACGGGCCAGCTCGACTTCGACAAGGTCGGATCGGCCGACGCGCGCCTCGACTGCCCGAGCCTGCCGGAACCCCTGCGGCAGGCCGTCCTGGCCGGGAAGCGCACCACCTACCTCGACCTGCACGGCCCCCACCCGGCGGTGTGGGCGGCCCGGCCGGTCGGAGGCAACCAAGTGCTCTCCGTACGGCAGCAGCTGACGGAGGAGCAGTCGGAACTGTGGGAACTCGACCAGAAGTTGATGGCCTTCGGGGTGGTCGTCGTCACCCTCGCGGCGATCTGCGGGGCGGCGCTGGCCAGCCGGCTGAGCAAGGACCTGCGGTCCGCGGCCGAGACGGCCCGGCGGATCAGCACGGGCGAACTGGACGCACGGATAGGCCCGTCGGGCGTGCCGGGGACGCGGAACGAGGTGGCCGAACTGTCCGCGGCGGTCGACACGATGGCGGCGAGCCTGCAGCGGCGGCTGGTCGCGGAGCAGCGGTTCACGGCGGACGTGGCGCACGAGCTGCGGACCCCGCTGACCGGTCTGCACACCGCCGCCGAACTGCTCCCTCCGGGGCGGCCGACGGAGCTGGTGCGGGACCGGGTCGCGGCCCTGTGCAGTCTGACGGAGGACCTCCTGGAGGTGGCCCGGCTGGACGGGGAGCGTGAGGTGGCCCAGCTGGACGTCCACCTCCTGGGGCCGCTGGTGGAGGCCGTCACCCGGCGTTCGGGGGTGGAGGCGCAGGCCCTGGGCGCCGCCGACGGCACGGCCCGCGTCCGCACGGACGTGCGGAGGCTGGAGCGGATCCTGACGAACCTGCTGGTCAACGCCCGCAAGCACGGTGGGGACCCGATCACCGTGACGGTGGACGGGAACACGGTGACCGTACGGGACCGGGGCCCGGGCTTCCCGGAGACGCTGCTGCGGGACGGCCCGCAGCGGTTCCTGACGGGCGCGACCGAGCGCGGCCAGGGCACGGGCCTGGGCCTGACCATCGCCCTGGGCCAGGCCCAGGTCATCGGCGCCCGCATCACCCTCGCCAACCCCACCCC
>NZ_JBHVYI010000034.1:0-79260 GCF_042880975.1 Streptomyces sp. NPDC058289 | reverse complement strand
CTCCCCGGACCAGGCCTGGGCGGCCCGCACACAGGGGCTCCAGATCCTCGGCCGCGCCCAGTCCGCCACGGACTTCGGCTCAATGAAGGTTCTCCGGGTCGACCCGGAGGACAAGAAGGTCTACGTGGACCGGACCAAGGAGCAGATCAAGAGCGCTCCGGAGTTCCACCGGGACAAGCACCTCGGGGACGGGGGATACCACGAGGAGCTGGGCACGTACTACGGCACCGGCGCCCCCTTCGGCGGTCGCCCCGCCTGACTTCCCGCGTGAGGGGGCCCGAACTCCGCGAGTTCGGGCCCCCTCACGCGTTTGCCCAGCAAGGCTCGATGGCTTCCCGCCCGGCGCCATCCGGCTGATCGGTACGCCAGAAAGAAGGAATCGCATCGTGAGTAGTACGGCTGAACGGCGACCGCCGACCGCGGACGAATCGGTGGGCGTGTTGGTCTCACGCGCATCGGAGCAGATCTCGGCGCTGGTCCGCGAGGAGATGCGGCTCGCCCGGGCGGAGTTGGGTGAGAAGGGCAAACGGTTCGGGACGGGCGGCGGTCTGCTCGGCGCCGCAGCTTTGCTCGGTGTCCTGGTGGCACAGGCCGTGGTGGTGTCGGCCGTAGCAGCTCTGGCGCTGGTACTTCCGGTATGGGCGTCGGCTCTGATCGTCGCCGCAGTACTGGCCGCGATCGCCGGGGTGCTGGCGGTGGCCGGCAAGAAGCAGATCGCACGGGCCGTCCCGCCCGTGCCCGAGCAGACCGTGAGCAGCGTCAAGGCCGATGTGGCCGAGATCAAGGAGAGGGCCCACCGATGACGAACCAGCCGAACCAGCCCCACACGAGCGACTCCACCCCCTCGTCCGAGGAACTGCGCGACCGGATCGAGCACACGCGCGACGAGCTCGGCCAGACCGTCGAAGCACTTGCGGCCAAGGCCGACGTCAAGGCCCGGGCCAAGGAGAAGGCCGCCGATGCCAAGGCGCAGGTCATGGACGTGGCCGCCGATGCCAAGGCGCAGGCCATGGACGTGGCGGCCGACGTCAAGGCTCAGGCTCAGGACCTCACGGCACAAGCCATGGAGAAGGCGTCCGTGATGACGGAGCAGACCGCGAATTTCGTGAAGGACAAGACACCGGACCCGGTACTCGACGAAGCAGACCGGGTTGCCACCAGGGCATGGGCCAACCGCACTCCGCTGATCGCCATCGGAGCGGCCTTGATCGTCATCCTGCTGGTGCGTCGCGGCCGGGGGCGCAAGTGAAGGCGTCCAAAGTCGCGTACAAGCCGGTCGGGCTGGCACTGGGGGCGGCGAGCGGCATGCTCGCCGGGATGGCGTTCAAGCAGGCCTGGAAGATGATCGAAGGGGAAGGTGACGCCCCGGATGCCACCGATGAGGACCGCTCCTGGAAGGAGATCCTCATAGCCGCCGCCCTTCAGGGCGCGATCTTCGCCGTCGTCAAGGCGGCCGTCGACCGGTCCGGGGCCCTCGCGACCCGGCGGGTCACGGGCACCTGGCCGGGGTAGACCTCGCTCCGACTGGCGGGGGCCCCGAAACAGGCGTCCGGAGCACCCTCACGGAAAGCGAGGGAGAGCCGCTCCCCGAGCCGGGCCCATCGAAACGACCAGCCCAGCACGGCCCATGAAACCGCTCGGGGTGGACACAGCTCCGAGCTGTCTCGTTCTGCTGCTCGCCTCGTACGGGACCCTTCCACCGTAACCCTGCGGGTTTGCCGGGGTCAGGTGTGCAGGCGGCTGTTCTTGCCGTCGTGGGCGTCGGCTCCACTGTCGTCCGGCACCAGACCTCTCGGGGCTCGCGGTCGGCAAGGACCGTCGGAGCCGGCCGGGACTTGTCGCCGGCGTGTTGCCGCAGAGCGCCTCCGCCGCGGACTCCTGTCTCAGGGGAAATGATCAAGGGCTCGGGACGTTTGGAAATCTCCGCACGGCGCAGACGCTCGCTAACACCAGCTTTATACACCGAGGCAGGAGACACATCATGGGCATTCTGGCCTGGATTCTCATAGGGTTGCTCGCGGGCATCATCGCCAAGGCGCTCATGCCGGGCAGGGACCCGGGCGGCATCATCATCACCATGCTCATCGGCATCGCGGGCGGCCTCCTCGGCGGCTGGCTCGGCAAGGTCATCTTCGGCGTCGACTCCATCGACGGCTTCTTCGACCTCTCCACCTGGATCGCCGCCATCGTCGGCTCCCTCATCCTCCTAGTGGTCTACCGGCTGGTCACCGGCAACAGGCGCCACGCCTGACCGGCGCGTCCCCTTCGTACGGAAACGGCTCCCCCTCTCCCGAGGGCGGAGCCGTTCCGGTTCTCCCGAACATGCCGCACCCCCTCTAGATGCCGGGGGAGTCGAGGTGACGACTCGAGTTCGAGTTCAACTCTCGCAACCCTCGGGCTCGGGTCACTGGCGGGGATCTAGGTGGGAAGGAGCTGACCGCGGGCCGGGGTGTCACAACCCGCCGAATCGCAACGCCGATCCCCGGGTCCTTCGTCCAGCCCAGGTCTCGCAGGGCGGTCCGCCGGTCTGTTTGAGGGCCGCGATCCGGGCCAGACGAGGAAGGGCAAGGAGTTCCCCGTCCCTCAGGGAGTGATCAGCTGTGTCGAACGACGAGAAGAGCCGGGCCAAGACCGAGCAGGCCAAGGGCAAGCTCAAGGAGACGGCCGGCCGCCTGGTGGGCAACAAGCGACTGACGGCCGAGGGTCGTGCCGAGCAGGCGAAGGGCGACGCCCGCCAGGCCAAGGAGAAGATCAAGGACGTCTTCAAGCACTGACCCGCACGCCCGGCGTCCACCGCCGCGGTCCCGGACCCCGACGGGTCCGGGACCGCGGCGCGTCCGTACCGATCGAGGGAGGGCTCCCGCATGACGTTGCCGGAGAACGGCAGAAGGAAGGCCTGGGGCGGTTCCGCGCCGCTAGGGCGCGATGTGGTGCTGGCCGTGGGGCTCGCGGGGATCTGTGTCGGCGGCCTGGCCGTCTTCCTCAAGACCGCCGCGGGGGCCGGGGCGGGGGTTTGGGTCGTACCCGTCGCCACCGCGGTGGTCCTCGCGGTCGGGGCGGCGCTGGCCAAGTGGAGCGTGTCGCCCGTGCGGCGGCGCTCCACCGCCCCTCCGGCGCCCGGCCCCGCCGGCCACGGGGATCCGTACCCGATCGAGGCGACGGCGGTACTGGACGTGCCCGCCGTCGGAGGGGTGCCGGACCTCGGTGCCGGTGCGCTGGACCACGCCGCGGCCGATGCCGACGGCTTCGAGCACGCGATAGCCGCGCTGTGTGCGCGTGACGGCTGCACGCCCGTGGAAGTGGTGGGCGGTGCGGGCGACTTGGGAGCCGACGTCATCGCCACGACCCCGGACGGACTGCGTGTCGTCGTTCAGTGCAAGCACTACGCCGACACCCATCGCGTCGGCTCGCAGGACCTGCAGCGCTTCGGCGGTACCTGCTTCGCCGTTCACGGCGCCGACGTGGCGATCGTCGTCACCACGAGCTCCTACACCACCCCCGCCCTCGAGTACGCCGCCACGTGCGGCATTGTCTGCGTCGACGGCGAAGCCCTGGCCGCCTGGACGGACTCGGCCGTGGCCCCGCCCTGGGAATCGGACAGCCGCGACCCCGCCGCCCGGGTGTCCACCGCCTGACGAGCTGGCCCCTCTCGTCTTCCGACCTGCCCGATTCTGCGGGGGCGGCGCGGCCGGCGTCCCATCGGCGGGGCGTCCCGAAGAGTTCCGCAGGATGGGACGCGACTGCTGAACCGTGCGCGCAGTCGACCGGTCCCCCACGCATGCCGCACCGCACCTCCGGCTCGCTGTTTGATCTCCGCCGTACGGGCCAGACGGGAAGGGGTCGCGCATCCGAACGCGGTGCGCATCAGATGGAGGTTCCGAGGTGGGAAACGTGTCGCGTCTGCCCGGCCGTGCCGAGCACCACTGGTTGTGGCAGGAGGAGGCGGCTTGCCGCGAACTGGGCTCGCGCCTGTTCTTCCACCCCAGGGGCGAGCAGGGGCCGGACCGCGAACGGCGGGACGAGGCGGCGAAAGAGGTGTGCGCGTTGTGCCCGGTGCAGCGCGACTGCCTGCGGCACGCGCTGAAGGCTGCCGAGCCGTTCGGCATCTGGGGCGGTCTCACCGAGCGCGAGAGGCGCCGACTCCGTAGCGAGGAAGCGAAGCGGCTGGTCCTGCCTTCCACCGTTTGACCTTCGCCGACCCTGGGCGCCCTCGGCCCAGAGCCGCAAGGTCCCGCGACCGCCTCCGTGAAGCACGCTGTTCGTCGTCGGCTCGGCGACGGTCAGCGAATGCACCGCACGGGCCTCCTCGGCCATGCCGAGCCGCGACGCGACCGGGGCGGTGCACGAGCAGGTCGTACGGCGCGAAGTGACCGGCGGCTCCCTCGCCGACGAACCGCACCTGGAGCCCGATGTGGCCTTCGGCCGCGCGGCCACGGTCCTGCTGGAGGACCGCCTCGGAGCACACGTATGCGAAGCCCCGTGAGGACCGGATCGGCCCCTCCTCCGGGCTGATCCTGCACCGCTACGACCAGGCCCTGGCACGGGCCTCCCGGCCGGTACTTGCCGCCACCGGCTGACGCCCGCCCCGACCCCTGGTTATCGTCAGGGCAGTCAGGACAGGGAGGTGGCCCGTGCGCGGTGCCGTCAAGGGCGCATCGCTCGCCGGAATCGCGGCGGCCGTGGCCGTACTGGCCTCGCTCGCGGCCAACGCCGCCACGTCCGAGGACCGTTGGCCCGGCGCGCTCGACCGCATCCGGCAGCAGCCGTGGTGGTGGGTCGCCGGACTCGCCGTCGCCGGGATCCTCGTGGCCGTCGTCCTGACCTGGCGGCAGGATCGGCCCGCCGACGATCCGCCCACCCCGTCCGCGCAGACCGTTCCGGACTGGGTGATCGACCGCACCGAACGGGCCCGCACCGTCAAGGCGGTGTGCCGTACCCGGCGCGGCAGCCGTACCGTCGCCATCACGACCGCCCTCGAAGGCGCCGGCGGCTTCGGCAAGACGGTCCTCGCCCGGGCGGTGGCCGCGAGTCCGCGCGTACGGCGGCACTTCCGCGGCCGGATCTACGTCATCACGATCGGCCGTGACGTCCGCGCCCGGGCGGCGATCGCCGCCAAGGTGGCCGAGGCCACCCGCTTCATCACCGGCGACACGACGGCCTTCAACGACCCGGGCCTGGCGGGCGACCACCTCGGCCGGCTCCTCGACCGCCGCCCCCGCACGCTGCTCCTCCTCGACGACGTCTGGGATGCCGAACAGCTCGACCCCTTCCTGCGCGGCGGCGCCCGCTGCGTCCGCCTCGTCACCACCCGTGTCCCCGGCGCCCTGCCACGCGGCACCGAACGCGTCCGCGTCGACCAGATGTCCCCCGCCCAGGCCCGCGCGGTCCTCACCTGGGACCTGCCCCCGCTCCCCGAACCCCTCGTCCGCGACCTCCTGGAGGCGACCGGACGCTGGGCCCTGCTCCTGCGCCTCATCAACCGGTTGATCAGCCAGCGCATCGCCACCGGCACCGATCCGGAGCGCGCAGCGGCGGAGGCCCTGCGAGGGCTCCTCGCGGACGGCCCCGCCGTGGTCGACTCCGACCCGGCCACGCTCGACCTGGACGATCCGGCCCGCCGCGCCCAGGCCGTCCGGGCCACAGTGGAGGCGGCCCGGACCCTCCTGCCGCCCGGTGGTGACCGGCGCCTCGCGGAGCTGTCCGTCTTCGCGGAGGACGAGTCGATCCCCGTCCCGCTGATCGCCCGCCTGTGGACGGCGACGGGCGGTCTGACGGAGGACGAGAGCCGTACGCTCTGCGCCGCGTTCGACCGGCTCTCCCTGATCGCGCTCACCCCTGACCACGGCGGCCGCGTCGCGATCCACGACGTGCTCCGCGACTATCTGCACAAGGAGTTGGGCGAACCGGCCGCGACCGCCCTGCACGGCACGCTCGCCAACGCCTTCGGTTCCCGTCCCTGGGAGTCGTCCGAGGGATACGTCCTCGACCACGCGATCGAGCACCTGCTCGCCGCGGGGCGGACCGATGACGCGGAGCGCGTCGCGAGCGACCTGCGCTGGATCGAGACCCGACTTCACCAACGCGGTCCCATGGCGGCCTGGGCCGACCTGTTCGACGTCCCCACACGGCACGCGACCCAGCTGGCTGACGACCTCACCCGATCCGCCCACCTCCTCACCCCCACCGACCCGCCCGAGCTCCTGACGAACGTATTGCACAGCCGCCTGGAGTCGTTGCCGCTGTGGCGCGACCGGATCGCGCGCCGGCAGGCCGCCCCCGAGATCTTGGGCCGGCCGTTGCTGCGCAACCGCAGTACCCCGCCGGACCTGCCCGAACCGGCGCTGCTCCGCACCTTCCTCGGTCATACCGGACCCGTGTGGTCCGTCGGGGTCCGGTCCGACGGCACGTCGCTCATCACCGTCGGAGCCGACGGAATGGCCCGAGAGCTCGACCCGGAGATAGGCGGCGAGTTCACCGTGGACGTCCGGGGCCCCGGCCGCTTCCGGGTCCTCGCGGTCGCCCCGAACGGCACCGACCTGGTGACGGGCGGGCCGGGCCGTACCTTCCACACGTGGACCGTCGACCGGGCCACCCCGCCGATGAGAACCCTCGGGCCGGTCGGGGGCCGCGGGGCGTCGGTGCGGGCCCTGGCGGCCTCCGGGAGGCGGATCGCGACCGTCGCCACGGACGGCACTCTGGAGATATGGGATTGGAGCGGGAACCACCTCGGCCAGCACGTCCAGCAGGGTGACGAGCACACCTGCGTGGCGTTCTCCCCCGACGGGGTGTGGCTGGCCGTCGGCGGCCGCCGACGAGTCCGGCTGATGTCCGCGGACCTCGCCCAGGTGCAGGACCGCGGTCTCACCGGCGGCGCTCCGGTGAACGCCATCGCCATCGCGCGGGACGGCAGCTGGATCGTCTCCGCCGAGGCGAACGGCGTGCTGCAGATCTGGGACGAGACGCCGCCCCTCCACACGTCGCAGATCTCCGCCCACAGGGGCCCCGCCACCGCGGTGGCGCTCTCGCCGGACGGCACGTGGCTGGCCAGCGGCGGCGAGGACGGCACCGTCGCGGTCTGGGACCGGCGGACACGGGAGTGCCGCGCCCGCTACACCGCCCATACCGGCCCGGTCCACGCCGTCGCGGTCACACCGGACGGCGGCCGGGTGATCAGCACCGGAGAGGACGGAACGGTACGGGTCTGGGACAGCAGCGGGCCCGAGCGGATCCGCTTCGGCGCCGGCGAGGGAATGCGAACGGTCACCGTCGTCGGCGACGCCGAGTGGCTGGCCGTCTCCCACGGCGACGGAAGCACCAGGCTCTGCGACCCGTACGGTGAGACCTGGAGCAGCCCCCTGTCGTCCTGTCACGGGGAGTACCGAGGACCGGTCGCCTTCGCGCGGGACGGCAGCTGGTACGCGGCGGGCCACCTGCACGGTGTCGAGATCAAGACCGTCGACCAGTCGGCGGCCGAGGACCCAGCCGTCCTCCCCCTGGGCCCATCCACCACCGCGCAGGCCCTCGCCGTCGCACCCGACGGCAGGTGGCTCGCCGTCGCGGACTCCGCGGGAGCGATCCAGCTGTGGAACCGTCTCTCGCAGGCCCGGACCGCCACCGTGCCGGGTCCGTGGGAGGTCGACGGCCGGGCGCACACCGTCGCCGTCGCACCCGACGGGACCTGGCTGGCCGTGCTGCGCCACCGGCACCGGCACCGGTCCGGCCGGACCGGTGCCGAGTCCCTGGTGCAGGTGGTCCGCCTCGCGGAGGGCCGCGCCGTCGCCGGCCGCCAGGTCCAGATCCACCGCCGCGAGGAACTCACCGGCCTTGCCGTCACACCCGACGGCAGCCGCCTCCTCACCACGTCCCTGAGCGGAGACGTGAGCCAGTGGGACCCGTTCACCGGCGTTCTCCTGACCAACGTCGCCGACCCCGACGGCCCCGTCAACGGCGTCGCCGTCTCTCCCGACGGCAAGTGGATCGCCACCGCCGGCTCTCTGCTCCGCGTCTGGGACGCCGCCACCGGCCGGACCGTCGCCGGCGTCCGCGCCGAGACGCCGCTGATTTCCTGCGCCTGGCTACCTGACGGCCGCGGGCTCGTCGCCGCCGGCGAACGCGGCCTGCACTCCCACGAGTTCCGGCCCTGAGGCGGCACCCCCAGGGGACACCGAGCCGAGTCCTCACCCCACGTGTCCGTCCTGCCCGATACCGTCGGTGCAGGGAAGGCATCACGGAACCCAAGGACACCCCCGCCACCGACCACGAACGGAACCGGCCCGTCGGCGGCGGCCGCGAGGAGTGCTGCTCAGCTGGGGGTGGTGGCTGTCACCGTGTCGGGGTGAATGGTGAAGACGCGGTCCAGGCCGACGATCCGCAGGATTCGGTTGGTGTTGGCGGGGACCGCGGCGAGCGCGATACCGGCGCCTTGTTCGGTGGCGCGGTTGAGGGCCCCCACCAGGGCGGTGATGCCGCTGGAGTCACAGAATTCCAGAGCGGCCAGATCGAGAACCAGCAGCCGGCCAGGCGACAGGGTCAGTTGACCCACGGCTTTGCGGAGTTCGGGTGCCGTCGCGTAGTCGAGGTCACCGGTGATCTCCAGGACGGGACCGGTGGCGGCCTCTCGGGAGGTGATCGTCAGTGGGCTCATGCGAGATCTTCGCTCACGGGGGCGGCAAGGGGAGTGTGGGGCGGAGAGGGTACGCCGAGGGCGAGCAGTGCGGTGTCGTCGTCGAGACCGTCGCCGAAGCTTGTGAGGAGTTCGCTCAATGCGGTGATGAGCGCCTGCGGTCCGGCGGGCGGGCGCCCGGTGGTGAAGTCGCACAGGGCGTCGTCGCCGTAGAGCGTGCGGTCGGGTCCGATGCGGGCCTCGGTGAGGCCGTCGGTGTAGAGAAGCAGGGTGTCGCCGGGCAGCAACTCCGTGCGGGCGGTCGTGAACTGGGCGCCGGGCAGGACACCGACGAGCATGCCACCGGGGGTGGGCAGGTAATGGGCAGTGCCGTCCGCACGTTGGACCAGCGCGGAGGGATGGCCGCCGGAGGCCAGGTGCACGCTGAAACGGCCGCTGCCAGGGTGCAGGAAACCGAATACGACGGTGCAGTAGCGGGCGTCGCCGCTGGTGTACCGCTCGTACAGCACGGTGTTCAGGGTGCTCAGCACGTTGACGGGATCGGGGTCGTGAAGGGCTGCGGCCCTGAGGGTGTAGCGGGTCAGCGAGGTGACCGCGGCGGCCTGGGGGCCTTTTCCGCACACGTCACCGAGGAAGAATGCCCACCGGTCCGCGCCGACGGGGAACAGGTCGTAGAAATCTCCGCCGAGCAGGTCCGGGGAGGCGGTGTGGTAGTGGGAGGCGGCCTCCAGCCCCGGCACCGCGGGCAGCTCAGCCGGCAGCAGGCTCTGCTGGAGGACAGCCAGGGCTTCCTGGAGCCGTTCGCGGTCGGCCTCCGCCTGGCGCCGAGCTTCTTCCGCCGCCTGGCGGCTGCGCAGCAGCTCGGTCTCGTAGGCGCGTCGGTCGCGGGCGTCGAAGACGCTCGTGCGGACCAGCATCGGCTTGCCGTCCTCGCTCGTCTTCACCTTTGAGGTGACCAGCACCGGCATCCGTTGCTTGCCGGCAGCCTTGATCTCCAGGGCAATGCCGCTGATCTCTCCCTGCATCTGCAGCATCGGGGCGAAATGGGTCTCGTGATAGAGCTTGCCGCCCACCGTGAGCAGGTCGGTGAACCGCATGCGCCCCACCACCTGGGCGCGGTCCAGGCCGAGCCAGTCCAACAAGGTGGCATTGATCTTCGCGATGGTGCCGTCCATCAGCGTCGACAGGTAGCCGCACGGAGCCTGGTCGTACAGCTCCTCCGTGCTGTCCTCCAGAAGGGAGATGAACGCCGCGTCCGTGGTGTCCAGGTCCGGATCCCTGTCCGGGTCCTGGTGGGTGCTGCACATCATCGGGAAGCTCTGATGAAGTCGGTGATCGCCTCGGCGGTGGCCTCGGGGGCGCTCAGCTGCGGGCAGTGCCCCGTTGCCTCCAGCGTGACCAGGCGGCTGCCGGGGATCGTGGCGTGTACGTAGGCGCCGACCTCTCGAGGAGCGATCACGTCCTGCCGGCATTCCAGGACCAGCGTCGGAAGCGTCACTGTTTTAAGGTCCTGGCGGCTGTCGGACAAGAACGTCGTACGGGCGAAGACCCGCGCCATGTCCGGGTGGGTCGCGCAGAACGAGGCCGTCAGCTCCTGGCCGAGCTCCGGTCGGTCCGGGTTGCCCATGATCACCGGGGCCATTGCCGCCGACCAGCCGAGGTAGTTCGACTCCAGGGAGTCCAGCAGCTCATCGATGTCGTCCGCGTCGAACCCGCCCCGGTATCCGTCCTCGTCGATGTAGCGGGGCGAGGGAGCGACCATCACCAGGCGGGAGAACCGGTGGGGCGCCTTGGCCGCAGCGAGCACCCCGACCATGGCACTGACCGAGTGCCCGACGAAGATCACGTCGCGAAGGTCCAGCTCCTTGCACACCTCCAGGACGTCCAGGGCGTAGCCATCGAGCGAGCTGTAGCGCTGTTCATTCCAGGCCGACGGGTCCGCGTTGCCGGAGCCCACGTAGTCGAAGAGCACCACCCGGTAGCCCTTGACGAGTGTGGGCAGGACCAGGCGCCACATGTTCTGATCACAGCCGAACCCGTGCGCCAGCATGAGCACCGGCCCATCCGCACGTCCAGTGACGGTGACGTTGTTCCTGCGACGAATATCCATCTCGTCAGTCTCGCATCACCCGCAGCGCCCCTGACATGCAGCCGCGACGTGCGTTGCCGTACAGGACACGTGCAGTGGGCCCCCGGTGGGTATCCGTGTGACGGCCCTGCCACCTCACCCGGAGGCAGAGCTGTCACGTCCTATCCGGCGCTCCCGGCCTGGCGCGCGTCCGGGCCGCTGGAGGCAGTTGCGGCCGTCGTGGCCGTGCGCCGGCAGCGGGGATGCCGGAGGCTGGGCGGCCCCCGGTGCCTGGCTGTCGGGGTGGCTGATCACTGACGACACGGCTCTCGCAGCGGGCTGCCGGTTTACGCCAGGCCGGGGTCGCTTGACCCTGGCGCCTTCGGGTAGACGCTGTCTGGATCGGCGGGCTTCCGCCGGCCTCAGCCTATTTCGCACGCGGCAGTGCGGAGCAGGGAGCGCTTCATGATCCTCATCCTCGGCCTCATCCTTCTGATCGCCGCGCTGATTCTCGCCGTGGCCGGGGTCATGGCGAATCTCGGCGGTGCTCACGAGCTCACCAACGACTTCTCGGTCTTCGGCTACCACGTCACCAGCTCGACCGGCGCCCTCTTCCTGTACGGCATCGCTGTCGGCGCGGCCGCCGTCCTGGGCCTTGCTCTCGTCCTGGCGGCGGCCCGCCGGGCCTCCCGCCGCAACCGCCTCGCCCGCCACGAGGCTTCCCTCACCTCGAAGCGGGAGAGCGCAGTATTGGACCGCGAGCGCGAGGACCTCATCGCGCAGCGCGACGCCGCCCGCGCGGAAACCGCCCAAGCACTCGGAGACGACCATCCCACCACCGCGCCCCCGACCACGGGTCACCGGCGCGCCAAATGGCTCGGCGGGCACAGCGACCCCCGCTAGCCACCGGACCGCCCTCTGGTTGGCGAGCAGTGCCACCTGGAAGCGCTGCGCGGGTCAACGGGGGAGGAGGGCGCGTACGGTCTTGCCGCCCTCGGGCCTGGGCGTGACGACGGTGGCGAGGGCGAGCTCGTTGACCATGTGCCAGCCGAATCCGCCGGTCTCGTCCCTCAGGTCGGGGGTGCGCATGCGCGGCGGGTCGGGGCTGAGATCGTCGACGGCGACCTCGGTCGTGCCGGGGTGGGCGGTCAGGCGCAGGGTGTAGGTGCCGCCGCCGTGACGCAGGGCGTTGGTCACGAGTTCGGAGACGACCAGGATCACGGTGTCGGCGTGCTCCGGATCCATGGCCGGCTGCCCGAGGGCTTCGAGGAAGGCGTGCGCGGCCTGGCGCGCACCGGCGACGGACGTGAGGGCGCGGAAGGCTGTGCGGTCGGCGGTCATCGTGGTCATCGCGCGCTCCGGGTCCGTCGTTGCTGTCGATTCTTGCCTGCCTGGGCGTTGTGCTCCCGCCCGCAGCTGTCGAACCTAACGACACCCGATTACCTCAGTGACGGGCACCTGGAAATCTATGTTGGTCGGAGTAGACATTGGGCTGTGGCGTGGTTATGGTTTCTCTCGTAGCGCAGCGAGACAGCAGGGCCTGGCAGAGACGAACTGCCGGGCAGCGCTACACGCAGTACCCGTAGATGCAGTGCGCAGGACGGTGCGGTGGTGGAGTGTCGAAGCCAGAGCAGGTATAGGACGGCGACGGGACTGGCGACCGGACCGGGTGGCCCGCAGTGATCAGGGGCCGCCGCGAGCAGTGCCGCGGTTAACGCAGGTGGCAGTACCCGTAAGTGCAGTAACGCAGTACCCGCGGTAGGAGCGGTACGCAGCAGTGAAGTCAGTGGAGCGGTACCTCGGTGAAGGCGTCGGCTGCGGGCGCGCGCACCGGGAGGTTCGGCAGGTAGTTCGCAGTACAGCACTAGGCGTCACCAGCAGTATGCAGTCCCCCGCATAAGTAGTTGATCACGAGGGGTGAACGGAGGAGCCGAGCGCCATCAGGATCGCCCGGGCGGAGTGTTGAGTCCGGGGCGCAGGACATCGTTAGTGAGGTGGTCTCCGGTCAAGCAACCGCGATCCCCGCGCCCCCGACAGTTGGTGAGTCGGGTGTGTGGACACAGTAGGTCGGCGCAGTTCCAGGGCCGGCAGATGGTGTAGTCAGCTCCTTCGGGGCCTTGGTGCCATCGGCGCCAAGGCCCCTCCGCACGTCCCCAAACAGGTGCAATGACAGCAGACGACTCGCTCGGCCGCCTCGATGACGACGACTACCCCGCCTACAGGATGTGCCGGGCCGCCGACATGCCCGGCACCACCCAGAGCTCGTATCCCGGGTCGCGGGGCGCCGCCGGCTTGATCTTGGTGCAAGCGTTCCAGCGAGCTCGGGCGGGTCCTTGTCGGACTTGCTCCTGTTGGAGGCAGCGCAGACCGCGATCAGGGTGTCGGGGCTGTTCTGGTCGTTCGGGTACGCCTCGCGCCGTGGCGCCCGCGGAGGCCGGGGATCGTGCCAACTTCGTGCTTGTGGTGCGGGCCTTGCGCTTGCGATTATCGCGACTGCGCTCCCGCCGACCGGGTGGGCCGCAACCACATGGGGGAACGTATGCGCGTCTCACGCCTGCTCGCCGCTGCTGTGCTCACCGCGCTCGCCGCCGGTATCGCCGTCCAGTTGGGCGAGGCCGCCGGTCAGGGCGACTCTCCGGCGCAGCTCGCCTACATCAACATCAACACCCAGGTGCTCCCTTCGCAGCAGCTGGCCTGATCTGTTCGTAGCCAGGTCGCCCGCTTAGGTCGTGTCCGCAAAGTCGCTCGGTCGTTGGCCCATTCGTGCTGCGATGACATGAACTGACTGGTCAGCTCTGGTCGGTGATCGAGCCGCTGCCGGCTCCGTCTCGGATGGGGCGTCCGATGCGGGACCGGCGACAGGTGCTCAACGGCATCCTGTGGAAGCCGTCCACCGGGGCTGCCTGGCGAGACCTGCCGGAACGGTATGGGCCGTGGAAGACCGTCTACGAACGCCTCCGCCGCCTAGAGGATCCCGATGCCAGAACCCGGGAGCGCCGAGGGCAGGGAGACAGCTGCGATACCCGCGAAGTCGTGCTGGAGCATTCGGGCAAGGACGCGAAGCGCGACAGCGAGTGCAAGGCCGTCTCGGGGGCCAGCCCGAGCAACGCCCCGCAGCCCGCCCACGGTGCCATCCCGGAAGGGTCGGTCCCGTTGACCGACCACGTGCAGGCGGGGCCCGGCCGCGCGATGACCGACGAGACCGGCGTCATCACCGGCGACCTCACCCTCACCCTCATCCTCACCTTCACGACCGAGGTCGGCCCGTATGCAACGCCTCGGTCCGGATCCGGTACACCGGCACCGACGAGTGGTACACCCTTACCGGCAGCCCGGCTCCGCTCCCACCCGAAGGCCGGCGGCCGCGGCGAAGCCCCCGACACCACCTCGTGAGTGCCCGGCTGCGGCATCGTCTTGGTCTCGGGATCGCGGGGCTCGGACTGACCCTCTTCGTGATCGATCGGCTCTTGGTCTGAGCCACCTTGTTGGCAGCGAGGCTGGGGTGGTGAGGCGGAGGTACTCCTGTTCGCCGCCGCCACCCGCCGACGGCATGCGAGGGGCGCTCCGCGCCGGGGATTTGACTCCCGCTGACGCGACGGGTTGAGCTGCGCCGGAGAGGCCGCTGCCGCCGGACGCGTTCAAGGCTGGACACGTGGCGCGTTGCCTGAGCGGACGGGTCGGTCTGGTGGGCAGGTCGCTCCTTCAGGTCAATCAGGCTGCGTTTGTGCATTGATCTCCCTTGGGCGAGCAGGAGAGGTGGAACGAGCCACCTATCCCCTTGGAAGGCCTGGACGATGACAGACGACACGCAGACGGGGAATGTCCCCTTCGACGGTATCTCCGCGGGTGAGCAGATCATCGCCGCGCTGGACAGGCTTCCCGCACCCATGGTGGTGGCCCTGAAGCAGTTGATGGTCTCGTTCGGCTTTCCGCCGTCGGGCACCGTCAACGAGATGCCTCCGGGGGTCGCCCCTGCACTGACCGCGGTCGCGGACGCGTTCTGCGGCAGGACCACGGGCGGGCAGGGGCCGGGCTCGCCCGGCGGAGGAACTCCGGCCTTCCCCAGTACGCCACCGCTTCCTCCGCCCCCGCCCGGTGTGATCACCGGCTAGACGCAGCGACCCCGCTCATCGCCGCTCGCGCCGCCGTACGGGGCGTGCACCGCACGAGATGTGCAACGGCGGCAAGGGGCGGGCCCCGTACGGCCGCAGACCCCGCCGCATGGCCGGAGGCCCCGCCACCCGGCGGGCAGGACTGCGCCGGTTCCGGTTCCCCCTCCCGGTCCGTCGCGGGTGCGCAGGCCGGGTTCGGCGCCTTTCTGTTCCGCGAGGCCGGAACCGAGGACGTCGACGGTGCATGTACGCCTGGGGCGACCACATCGCCGACCTCACTCGCCGCACCATCCCGCTCCCACAGGAACGGCAGACCCTGCTGGAGTCCGTCAGTGCAGCGATCGAGTCCCTGTCGGCCGAGGCACCGGTCGCCGCGGTGGACCCGGGGCGAGCTCCACCAGCCACACCGCCAGGCACGGTACGAGTGGACGCGGCGAGCGGGGGAGTCGTTCCTCTCTTGAGACAGTCTCACGCTGCGCAGCCTCCACGGAGTTGGCTTCAGCCGGCGGGGAGGCGGCATGCGAGACCTTCGGCCTGTGTGCAGGTCCGGGCATCCACCGCGATGAGCAGCGAACTGAAACCGCGGCGAGACCTTCCCATTCGACCTCGGAGCCGGCCACGTCATCAAGGGCTGGGACATGGGCGTGGAGGGTATGAAGGTCGGCGGCCGCCGCAAGCTGGTCATCCCCGCGCACCTCGGCTACGGAAACCGCGGCGCCGGCGCGGCGATTCGGCCTGGTGAGACCCTCGTCTTCGTCGTGGACCTGATCGCGGTGAAGTAGCCCCCGGGCGCCGCGGGGTACGTTCGGCTTTACGGGGCGGCCCGCGCATCTTGTGGGTCGGTGTTGCTCGGCACGTGCAGGCGCCCGCAGAGCCTTGGGTCGCGTCCAGCCAAGCGTCTGCGTGAGCAGCCGGAACGTGAGCTCCACGTCAAAGCGCCGAAGGAAGGATGGCAGCCCCGTCGGCGATCGGCGGCCTGGGTCTTCCACGGACTGCGGGCGAAACCGGCCGGGAGCGGGTTGTCCCGCGGATACGCCCGCATCCGTGAGGCGGCGCCTCCGTGTGGCGAGTTGGGACACGGGACGACGAGAGCCCGGCTGGTGCGCCGGGAAGGAACATCCGGTCGTCAAGGGCGCAGGTGCCCGCTCCACCGACGACAGCCTGGGCAGGGAGAGTGTGATGAGGGATGCCGATGTGCTGGGGGAAGAGCGGGCCACGGGCTTCGTCCTGTGGTGGGCGGCTCTCAGGGGCGGGCGCGGTGAGGTTGTGACCCTGGGGTGCACCGCCCCCGTCCTGGTGGCCCGCGCAGACTTGCAAGGCTGCGTGCGTGACACCGTTGCCGGCGGTGTAGGGCTGTCAGAAGGTGTTTCCCGTGTGTGCGAGTGCCTGCTTCAGCAGCACGCCGTGGCCGCCGGGCATCTCGTTTTGTACGGCGAGGTCGGCGGCCTCCTGGGGACTGAACCAGACCAGGTCCAACGCATCCTGCCGGGGGCGGCAGTCGCCGGCCACCGGGACGACGTAGGCCAGCGACACCGCGTGCTGACGGGGGTCGTGATAGGCAGTGATGCCGGCGGTGGGGAAGTACTCGGCGACGGTGAAGGGCTGGAGGGATGCGGGGACACGGGGCAGGGCCACCGGCCCGAGGTCCTTCTCCAAATGACGCAACAGTGCGTCGCGGACCCGCTCGTGGTGGAGGACGCGGCCGGACACGAGTGCCCGGCTGACCGTTCCGTCCGGACCGATGCGCAGCAGCAGCCCGATGTCGGTGACTTCACCACTGTCATCCACCCGTACGGGAACGGCCGTCACGTACAGGATCGGCATCTGGGCCCTGGCCACTTCCAACTCATCCGTGGTCAGCCAGCCGGGCGTGGTTTCGATCATGTCAGACATTGCTCGATCCTACGTTCCCGGTGCCGTATTCACAGGACCACCGGCCGGTTCACATGAGCAGGTCCCCATTCCGGCTGCTGCGCGCGGCGACTTCGGGATCCGAGTACCCCATCTCAGTTGAAGAAGAGGGAGGGCAAGTCGCGCGCTCGCTAGGCCGGGCGCAACGTCGCCGGGGGCAACCGGGTACGGCGGCAGTCATGAGTGCACAGGCCGAGGGCGCGGACGTACTCGACGACTACCTGCAGAGCGCGCTGAACCGTCCGGGACACCTTCGACACCGCCACCCGGGCCACCGAACGGTTCCGCTCCCACCAAGCCCGCGGAAAGATCGTCCCCACCGTTCCCTGAGCGCTGCCACGCAAGCCGTGGAGAGAGGCACACCGCTACAGAACCAGCACGCCACACCGAACTTGGACCACGGTGTCGCGTACGGGTCACGTCGCGAGCCGTCCGCATGCGCCGGTGGGGTGGGCACCGCGCCAAGTCCGGTCAGCGGCGCCCGCGCAGGCGGTTCAGCAGTCGTCCTGCCTGTGCGCGCTTGCGGGGGTCGGCGGCGGCTCGCCGGGCCGAGGCGGTCACCCGCTGCCCCTGCGGGCTGCGCGCGAACTGCTTGATTCGGGTCAACAACGCGGACATGAGTTCTCCTTGGGGTTGTCCACCTCGTGTACCCCGTGCCGCGGCCTTCATGTGCTTCTCAGGCCGGCTGT
Organism: Streptomyces sp. NPDC058289; assembly: GCF_042880975.1. Lineage (NCBI taxonomy): Bacteria > Bacillati > Actinomycetota > Actinomycetes > Kitasatosporales > Streptomycetaceae > Streptomyces > Streptomyces sp. NPDC058289. Next base: position 61,857 of record NZ_JBHVYI010000034.1, on the reverse strand, counting down.
CCGTCGGCGAGCCCGAACGCGCGGGGGAGCCCAACATCCGGCGCGCAGTGCTGTGTCACGTGGCGTGACTGGAGCGGAATCAAGGAACTCTGGATGGCCGGCACCGAGCCCTGGCAGACCGTCACACGGCCTGCCAGGGCCCATTGATGAATAGCGGCTTTGCTCCTGTGCCCCCGTAAGTTCTGCGCTGCCGTATGCGGCAGCGACTGGTGCATCGGCCCATGACCGGACCGGTAGCGGTCGGTCACCTGGCAGGTTGCTGCGTCCGGCGCGCCTCGCGTGTGCGACTCGGCGAAGCGGAACTCCGTGCCGGGCTTTGGGGCCTGGCCGTCGGAAACGCCACCTTCCGGCCGGTCGGATGGATCAGGGACGGGTGTACTTGATGCACTTGGATGAATTCGCGTGCGCATCGTCAATGCAGACCCTGACGTACGCGGCCCCGCCGGGCGCATCCGCAGGGATTCCGATATTGAACGGGTACGTCACGTCGCATTTGGTGCCGGTGCTCCAGGTGCCGAGCTCGTTGCCAGAGGCGCCGTACGCGCCGAACCACGCGCTCTGGCAGCCGACGGCCCGGAGTGTTCCATCGAAACCGACCGACCGGTCGTACCAAGTCAGGGTGCCGCGGAGGTAGCCGGCACCGAATGTAACGTTGACAGCGGTGGTCGAGTAGGCGGCGGTCTGCGCGCCGGCGACGGGAGCGCCCAGCAAGATGCCCGCGGTCAGCGCGACGGAACCGAGGGCGGCGGCGAGATGAGTCTTCATGCGATCTCCAGGACGGGATGAGCCGTTCGCAGGCTCACCTGACCGAGGCGACGGCCGCGCCGGCACCCACCAGGTACGGGTCCCGAGCAGCTGGGACCGGGCGTTCCAGCCGGCCTCAGCTCGCGGGCTAAAGCGGCCTGGCGATGAGCTTGCACGCGAGGTCCTTGAGGTTCCCGTCATCGAGACAGACCCTGACGTAGGCGGCCCCGCCGGGCTGGTCGGCCGGAACGACGAAGTCGTAGGACGCGATGGTGCCGCAGGCGATCGGGGAGCCGCCGCCCTGGCCGATCACGGCACGGTTCCCTTGGAGGGTGTAGGCCCACGTGGTCCGGCACGTGACCGCACCGTCCGACACTGCCGACCTGTGCTGCCCGACGACTCGGACCGACCGGTTGTACCAAGTGACGGTTCCCCTGGTCCACGTGGCACCGAAATTGATGTTGAAGTCGCTGGTGGGATAGGCGGTTGCGGTGTGCGCGCCAGCGGCGGGAGCGCCCAGCAACGTGCCCGCGGTCAGCACGACGGAACCGAGGGCGGCGGCGAAATGAGTCTTCATGCGATCTCCAGGATGGGATGAGCCGGTTGCGGCTTCACATCCTGGGCTGGCCGGCCACCTGCGGCCTACCTCTTAAGCCACGGCTTAAAGGGGGGCCGGGGTAGCAGGCGCGGCGCGTCGCGCACCTGGGCACGAGTGTCCGGTGGCACCCGAGCAGGGCGGCGCGCTGCACTCACCGGTCTGACGCCGCGGTGCCCTCGGGCCTCACGGTTCCGTCAGGGCACCGGTCCGCAGCAGGGCCAGCCCGAGGGGGGTGATGAGGTGCAGCACGGACCCGCCTCGGCGGCTGGTGGTGATGAGGCCCGTATTCCGCAGCACTGTCGCGTGCTGGCTGGCCGCTGCGGCCGTGACGTTGAGGCGGCGGGCCAGTTCGCTCGTCGTGCATCCTTCTGCTGTCACATGCAGGGCGCCGGCTCGCGTGCGGCCGAGCAGAGACTCCAGGTTCCGCACGGCGGAGCCGTCCACTTCTGCCGATCCGCTACCGGCCAGCGGCCGGCGGAGAGCAGGCACGGTCAGTCGGGGTGGCAGGGCGGTATCGAGCGGATCCCACAGAAAGCTCACCGGGCGCTTCGAGAAGACCGTGGGCGCGATGATCAGTCCCCTTCCCTGGAGACGCACCTCAACTGGGCGCGGGTAGGGGGCTTCGAGCACCGGTGGACGCCAGCGGACCAGTGGTGCGCAGATCGAACGCAGCAGCAGATCGATGCCTCCCTCCAACACCAGGTTCGCGCAACGGGTGGACAGCGCGACCAGTTCGGACCGTCCTCGATGCCAGTAGGGCTCCACGGTCAGCCGATGGCAGGCGCGCACGGCCTCGGCGAGCTCCCGCCGCGCGTCGCGGTCGCCCTCGGACACCCGCCTGGCCCATGGCAGGTGTCCGGGGTGGAAGTCGAGACCCTCGAACTCGCGGCGCAGCCGGGACACCGGGGCATGCAGCAGGTTGTCCACGGCGTGGTCCAGAGAGGGCACATCGCCCATCAGTGCCAGCAGATCAAGCCCGGGACCGCGCACCGGAACCAGGGACGTCAGGGGGCGCGTGCCGGCTCCCAACCGGCCCGCGACCGCTGACCGCCACGAGCGGAAGTGAGGAAGCTCCCGCTTCTCTCTCAGCAGCTCCAGGCTGTAGTAGACCTCCGCTGCGACACCGATCGTTGCGGCCACCCGTGTGCGGGCGAGGTCTTCCGTCGTGAAGTGAATGCGTAACACCGCCCGGCCCCCTGCCACCGAAGTGAAGCGCGTGAGCGCACCCCCAGCATGCCCCAACTTGCCGCGCCCGATCCGGCGTTCAGGCGTAGGTCGCGCCGCTTGCTGACAGCGCATGCGCGCCCGTAGACCGGTTCGGGCGACGGATCGGGTCTGCCCCGGCATGACTCGGAAGATCGCTGACATCTCGGTCTCCTCCGGCGGCTTCGGCGTCCGGCCCGACCTCGGCTCGGGCAACGGTCTGTGGGGCGCCACCGCACCGGTACCCCGTGGTTCGAGGTGGAGGACGGGAACCGGTCCCTCGGCCGGTACCTGAGGTGAGACCGGGCCGCCAGTCGGCAGCAGAGTCAGGCCGCGGGTCCGGCGGTTCTTCTGTGACCGGGCCGCGTGCCGGCGGCGAACGTTCGTCGAGTAGGTCGGCGGGCTGAGCGAGCGGCATCGCCGCTCCACCCCCGGGCTGAAGGCCTGGCTCCGGCAGGTCGCGGTCGAGCTTGGTGGGCGGGCCGGCGAACGGCTGTGCCGCCGCATGCACCTCGCCGCCGCCGGACGCACTCGAGTAGTGCTGGAGCTGCTGGATCCCCCGCCGGTGCCGGAGTGCGCCCCGCGGGTACTCGGCGCGCGGCCGGTGTGCCGGGCACGCGCAGGGGCCCGCCCGCGCCCCTGCGAGGGCTGGGCGGCGCTATCCGGCAGGCGTCGCTGCGGTGGTCGTGCGGAGAACGCCTATTTTGTCGATGCGGTGCTCGGGATTGCCCTGCGCATCGCTCCAGAAGTTGCCTTCGGCATGGTCTTCCGGGGTGGCGCAGGTCGAGATCGTGATCATGGCCTGTGTCGGGGCCACACCCGGCCTTCCGGGAACCGCGGCGCGCTGCTCGCTCAGCGAGCGTTCTGACCGGAAGGACGTCTTGCGGCTCGCGATGATCTCGTACGTGTACACCACATCGCCCACGGTCACGAGCACCGAGTCGCCCTTCGCCACGGCGGGCAGGTCACGCAGCGGGCCGCCCGCCGACAGGCGGTGCGCGGTGACCAGGAAATTGCCCGCCTGGCCGGGCCCGACTCCGCCACGCTTCCCGTACGGGCTGGCCGCCACACCCTTGTCCTGAATACGGGTGCCGGACGCATCGTCGGTGGTGCCCTCGTACGGCATCACGCGCAGCCCGGTGATGCCCACCGAGGGTATGGACAGGACGGACGCCTCGGTCTGCACGGAGGTAACCGGTGGCTCGGACGGCCGCGCGGCGGTGGCGGCCGAGGCCGAAGCGGATGCCGCTGCCATCGTCGGCGGTGCGGGAGCCGCCGGGCCGGCGGCAGCCTGAGTGGTGCTGCAAGCCGCCAACAGGACGACCACGGCGCCGGCCGCCACGGCGGATGCGGCTCGGGTCGGGAAATGCAGGGGCATGGGCGTTTCCGTACTGGTCGGCGGGCTCGTCGGGGCAGGGGTGCGAGCCGGTGTGCCCGCCAGAGTGACATACGGAGCAAGAGGTTCATAAGGGCCGGACCTGTGACCTTCGTCCTCCCGGGGGCGGGACGGGGCGCGGTGTGGACGGGGCGGGACGTGGCGACGGCCAGGACGTGGTGACGGTCAGGACGTGGTTGCTGTGAGGATGCCGATCTTGTCGATGCGGTGTTCGGGGTTGTTCTGCGCGTCCCGCCAGTGATTGCCTGCCGCATCGTCCTCGGGCGTCAGGCAGGTGGTCACCGTGATCATCGCGCGGGTAGGGGCGACGCCGGGGAAGCCGGGGACAGCGGCGCGCTGCGCGGCCATGGAGGACTGGGAGCGGAAGGAGGTCGTCCGGGTCGTGGTGATCGTGTACTCGTACGTCACACCGCCGGAGGTCACGACGACGGACGCGCCCGTCGGCAGTGACGGCAGCGCCCGCAGTGGCCCGCCCGCCACGATGCGGTGTCCAGTGACGATGTAGTTGCCCACATCGCCGGGGCCGACGCCACCGGCGGGACCATGCGGGCTGGCGGCCACGCCCCGGTCCTGGATTCGAGTGCCCGGCGAGTCGTCGGGGCTTCCGCGGTACGGGACGACGTGCAGCCCGGACACGCCGATGGCCGGAATCGACAGCACGGCTGACTGCAGGCGTGCCGCTGCGGCCGGCCCGGTCGCCGCCGCGGGCGCGCCGGGCACCGTCAGCAAGAGGGCGAGGGCGGCGCTGGTGAGCACCGCCGACACGGCGTGGGAGGCGAGGAACGCGCGCTGGGACATAGCAGTATCCCTGGTCGGCCGGGCCGCGCGGGGTCGAACAGGCCCGGTTGGCCCTTCCAGGGTCGCATTACGGGCCGGGTGCGGCAGGGCGGCGTCCGACAGCAGAAACCAGGAGGCGCAGCAGGCCGGTTCTCACGGGCGGAACCGTGTACCGCACTCCTCGCGGGTTACCACGGCCCGCCGAGCTGGGCAGTGCTCGGTCTGTGCCCTCCCGCTCCACCCGGCGTGTGAGGGCCGCCAGGCCCCTTTGGAATGCCTATTGCGCTGTGCTCGGGCGGGCCCCCTCCGCCCGTACGCGGCGCTTCCAGGGTGGGATGCGGGCCTGGGTGGGCTGTACGCCCAGCGCGGTAGCCGTCCGTGCTCAGTACGGCGCTGTGAGGGCGACGACCCGGCAGACGTGGTCGGCGTCCTGCGCCCACGCGAGGAGGGCCTCTCGGTCGACCAGCAGGATCCCGTGCCGCTTTCCCCAGGCGGCGTCGCGGGTGAGACCCCTTCGTCACGACCATGCCCGTACACGGGCCCGGCCGTTCCGTTGATCCGCTACAGGACCTCGGAGCCGACCCTGCGGGCCCGGGCCGTGTGCTTGCACTGCACCGCGAGGGTGCGGTTGGCGGCGTCGACCGCGAGCACGTCCACCGCTTGGTCGCTGCGGCCGCCGACGACCTCGGCCTGCAGGCCGTCCCGCTCCAGCAGCCGCCGCACCATCTCCTCGAACCCGGCCGGCGATGCCCCGTCCATAGCCCGGGCATCGGGGCTGAACTCTGCCTTCCGGGCACTGCCGCTGCCTTCGAGCCAGGCCTCCCAAGCCTTCCGGCGGGCCGCACGCTCCTGCTGGCGCAGCAAGCGCTGGGCTTCGGCCTCCCGGATCCGCGCGAGCCGCAGCTCCGCTTCCAGGCTCCGCTGCCGGTCGCGGAGCTGCTCCGCCTCCGCACGCAGGCGCCCGGCTTCCTCCTCGTACCGTCGTACCCGGCGCCGGAAGGCGGCGCGGGCGGCGAACTCGACGGGCAGGGCGAGCAGCAGCCCCAGCGTCAGCGCGGCGGAGACGTCATGGATCCGCATGGCCCCGCCCGCCAGGTTGTCCAGCGCGGGCACCGCGAGCGCCCCCAGCACGATGAGCCCCAGCTTCCAGCCGGGGACCACCCCGTACGGATACTCAGGCCGAAGCCGCCACACGCCCGCCTCCCCCCCCCGTGACCCCGCCACCAACTTCCCGAGGCCCTACGACCCCCACTGACACCACGATGCCGTCAGGGTGCAAGTGCACGCAGCGCGCTTCGAAAGACTGCGGCCGCCCCCGGACACCCTTGGGAAGGAGTCCAGTTCTCGGCCTCCTGCGACGTTCGCCTCGCCCGCCCGGACCTGGTAGCCGAGGGATCTTCCGTCACCGCAGTGCGCTTCCAGCACCTGCGCTTGGACATAGGTGCCGGGGACGTCCCGTGCTGCCAGGCTCGATGGCCGGGGGAGTGGAGCGGCAGGCCTGGACGTCCGGGATGGCATGGTACGAGTTCACTATGAAGAATTGGGGGCAGGCGGATGGCACTGGAGTTTCGTCCTATGTGAGGAGTTGCCGTGACCAGCTTCGTCATCACGGTCCCCGGTACGTTCGTGTCGGACGTTGCTGATTCCGTGCGTCTTGTCGTCGAACGGAAGTTGGCATCGCGTCATACGGAGGTCAGCGAGAACGAGGGGCTGCGCCTCCTCACCTTGAACGGCGACGGTACTTTCTCGATCCGACTTGAGGTCGAGGCCCCGGACAAGTACGAGGCGGAGCTCGACGCTATGCGGATCGTCACGGCAGCTCTGAAGGAGGCAGGTCTCTCAGAGTCTGACGCCCCGCTCGGCCCGCCGGCCGTGACCGGTATCGACAGCGGCTTGTGATCCCCTTGTGGAGCGCGCCCCGGGGTGTGGACCCCGCCTGGGCCGATACCGTCCTGGAGGAGGCCGGGCTGCTCCGGGACTACTACGAGCGCTACGGCCCGCCCGCCACCGCGCAAGCCCCCGTCCCGACCGGAGGCCGCCCCCGGTGACTTCCCCGTCAGAGACGGCCGCGCCCTCGGCCTGAACCCCCATCCCGAGGGCGGCTGGTACCGCAGGGTCTACACCTCTCCGCTGTCCGTCCCGCATCCGACCGGCCGCGGCCGGCGGCCTTCGGCCACCGTCATGGCCGTCGCCACGATGCACAACCTCGCCATGGCAAGGTGAAAACAGCAGGTCAAACACCACTCAGGCCCGCCCGAGACCGACCTTCTGCAACACCCTTTAGGGCGTGTCTCCTTGATCTGCTCGTCGGTTGATCGGATGTGTCCGTCCGACTAGTAGTCGCTGATGCGATGTGGGACCGGGTCGAGCTGTTCATGCCGGCCGATCCGATCCGGTCCGGGTCGGCGATGGGCCGACCATAGTCGAACCTGGGAGGCCATCGCCTGGAAGTACCGCACCGGCTCGCCCTGGCGGGACCTGCCGGAAGAGTTGGGCTCATTCCAGACCGCCGCGCGCCTGGCAGCGGCCGACGGTGCTGACGAGATCGGCTGGACCGTGTCCGTGGACTCCACCGCCTGCCGAGCCAGCACGCCGCCGGAGCCAGGAAGGAGGGGCGCCAGATCGGGCTGAGCCCGACGACCATGCACTCGGACGTTCCCGCGCCGGCCTGAGCACGAAAGTCCACCTCGCCAGCGACAGCCACGCACGTCCCTTGGTCCTCCGTGTCACTGCGGGTCAGGCGGGCGATGCGCCAGTGTTCGAGGCCGTCGTGGCCAGCATCCGTGTTCCGCGAAGCGGGCCGGGAAGGCCGCGGACCCGACCGGGGCTCGGGCTGCGTCCACGGACTCGCACGAGACGTAGACCCCGTACGGCTCACCGATCTGGGATCTCACTTCCTCAAGCTCGTCCGGTTCGTAGTCCGCCAGGATCCTGCCTGAGAGGTCGAGGCAGTAAGAAAACCCGTGCCAGTGGAGTCGCTCGTCACCCGTCGCAGCGTCCGGCGCGAGATCAAAGGAACGGAATAGCCCCTCAACCAACGGGCGTCGCTCCACTGGGGCAAGCGCGATCACAGACGGCCAGGACACAAGCCTCCACCTCCGCAGCGACACTATCCGAGCAGCTCCCTCGGGTCGCCTAACTTCTCGACCAGCCGGTGCGGCCCGGCTCTCCCCGTTCGTGCGCCACCACGTCAACGTGCTGGGCCGGTACTCCTCCAGTTCCCAGACCTGCCCGGCGGAATGCGGCCCCTCCGTGCCCCGGACGCTGTCGCCGAGTGGCGAGACGCGGCGGGCGCGTCTGGCCGCGCCGCCGCTCGTACCGTCGTGGGGACTCCATGCGTTGGCCGCCCGGGCGCGGACGGCTCGGGCGCGGACCACGAAGGGCCGGGAGAAGACGCTGATGGCGATGGAGACGGCGGCCGCAAAGGTGATGGCCGTGCCAGCAGTGAAGTGCTGGGCAATGCCGCCGGCGATCGCGGCTCCGATACCTTGCCACGTCATCCGGCCGGCGGACTCAACTCCCTGGACCTGGCCGCGGACCGGATCAGGGGTCAACTCCAGCAGCTGCTCCTGGAGCGGCAGGGTGGCAGCGAAGCCGACACTGGCGATGAACACCGCGGCGGTCGCCACGAGCACCGGCGGGTGGACGGCGAACAGCAGGTAGGGGGCGGCGAGCAGCAGTCGCAGGGCGAATGCGTAGCGGTGTCGCTGCTCGGCGGTGAACAGCCGCCCGACCGCAAGGTCTCCGAGGAGCATGCCTGCCGATCCGGCGGCAAGGAAGACGCCGGCGTGATGGGGGGCGTAGGAGATGAACAGGGCCTCGCAGCCAACGATCAGGCCATTGGGGACCCACAGGTTCAGCAGCAGCGCGCGTTGGCCGGAGTGGGAGAAGAGCTCGATGTTCGTCGTCCAGGTCTGGCGCAGTCCAGGGCGACGGGTCAGACGGATCGAGCGTTCCCGGACCGTCACCGCCACAATGATCAATCCACCGCCGGTCAGGGCTGTCGCGACGGCGAAGACCTCCTGCGGGCTCAGGTACCGCAGCAGTACGGCGCCGATGGCGTAGCCGAGGATGGCCATGCCTCCCGAGGTGATGTTCATCAGCGAACGTGCCAGTGCATAGGCGGAGGTCGGCACTACCTCGGCGAGCAGCCCCATCCGTACGCCCGTTCCGAGGGACTGGAAGAACCCCAGTACGAGGAGCAGCCCGAACCGGGCGGCGAGCGGCAGCCCTGGAACCGCCTGTGCGGCAACACCCACGAGCGAGACGCACTGGAGCGCGACGAGGGTCCGGCGAGGACGGCTTCCGTCCGCGACCGACATCAGCGTCAGCGCACCGAGTACCGTCGCGAAGGTGGCGCCGTACATGCTCACAGCGGTCAGGAACGGCGACTTGGTCTGCTGGTTGACCAGCGTGCCGAGCGCGAAGCCCGACAAGGTGCTCGCGGCTACCGTCAGTGTGAAGCTGGCGTACAGGCCGACGAATTCACGGTTGCGGAGCAGGTCACGGTAGGTGGTGGGAGGTGTGCCGGAGGCAGATGTGTCAGAAGGCATGAAAAAAGCCTTCGCGCGCCACCAACCTGGGGCGCCGAAGGCCAACTGGTGGATTATAGCAAGTGCCCCAGTCCCGCCACGGCCCGCACCGGACCGGGGGAGACGCGGACGCGGATACGCACCGGTCTCGTCAGCACCGCACATGCACCGGTGCTGTCGCCAGGTGCAAGCAGACTCCGTCTTCTTCGACACGAACGGCCCTGCTTCTGCCGCGTCCACCCCGTCAGCATCGCCTCGAACATGGCCGGAGCCGGGTCTAGCGTCTGGACGGTACCCGGAACCACCAGGCTGATCTCGCCGGGCACATCGACAAAAGCCACACCAGCTCCCACGGTTGCGTCAGATGCAACATCGTGGGGTTGAACCGGGATTTCCCGAGGCAGAAGGCCACCTGGCCGGCCAGCAGCGGGGTGATTCGAGCGGGCGGTCCGTCCGTCGGGGAGTGCGACGACATGGTGGTGGGGCCTGGTTGCGGTGCCGGTGTACCCGAGCACGTCGTCATCGACGGTCGGCGTATGTCACTGGTGGAGTGTCGGTATTCGAGGGTTGCAGTATTCGCCCGCAGGGGGCGGGCACTCCCACACCCGGCCCGGTCACGTCAGCGATGACAAGGCGTACGGCTCTCGCCGCAGCGGGCGCTGTCTGCGCGAAGACGCCCGATCAAGAAGAAGACCGGCCTCCTGTGGTGAACCCGCGCCTACGGGCCCCTGCCGGCAGCGGCAATCCCGCGCGGCAGAAGGCTCCCGGCTACGAGGTTCAAGGCGCCGGTAGGGCACCGATCTGCTGCATCACCCCGAGGAGGTCGGGCTGGCCCCGTTCGCCGACGATCTGGCCGTCGGCCAGGTAGTAGAAGTTCATGGCCTGGACCGAGATCTTGTTTCCGCTCGCCGGGATCCCGAAGAATTCACCATCGTGGGTCCCCCGCATGGTGAACCGCGCGGCCACCGTGTCGCCTTCGGTGACCGTCTCCTCCAGCGTCCACTGAACGTCGGGGAAGGCGCTGCGCATGATCCCGAGGACGTCCATGTACCCATCGGGCCCCCGCAGTGGTTCCGGATGGCTTGGCGCGTGGAACACCGCGTCCGGAGAAATGACCTCGCGGGCGAGATCCTCGTTGCCCGTGTTGATGAACTCGACGAAACGGTTCATCACTGACTCGATGGACTGCGATGGCATCTTGCTGTGCCTCTCCAGAGACGGTTGGGCGGGTACCTGCGAGCTTAACATCGAATCGATGTTCACATCGATTCGATGTCTGTGTGCGAAGATGGACTCATGCTGGAACTCGCGATACTCGGCTTCCTCGCCGAGGCCCTCTTGCCCGGACACGAGCTGCGCCGCCGCGTCTCACAGCTAACCGGATACACGCGGCCGGTCAGTGACGGCAGCCTGTATCCGGCGATCAATCGTCTGACCAAGGCGGGCTTGATCGAGCGCCGCGCCGACCCGGCCGCGGGGGCAACCCGGTACGTGCTCAGCCTGACCGCGGCCGGGCGGGCCGACATGCTTCAGCGTCTACGCAAGCCCGCCGACCACGAGATCACCGACTTCACCCGGTTCTACATCCTTCTGGCATTCCTCTCCCAACTGCCCGACGTGGCCGAACAGCACGCGGTGCTGCGCAGACGGCTGGAGTTCCTGGAAGCACCGGCGAGCTTCTTCTACGACGGCGACCGGCCCCTGCGCGCCGAGGAGATCATCGACCCCTACCGGCGGGGCATGCTGCTCACCGCGCGCGCCACCAGTCGCGCCGAACGGACCTGGCTGCGCGAGACCCTCGGGGAGGAACCGCCCGTATTCGACACCGGATGCCCCGACACCGATCCGCATGCCCCCGCCGCTCCCGCGAGCTGACTGTCCACGGAGGTACCCATGCTTGCTTCCTGGTACGACGACCAGGGACCCGCCGCCGATGTCCTGCACGTCGGTGAACTACCTGATCCCGTCCCCGGCCCCGGCGAGGTCCGCGTCCGCGTCACCGTCTCGGGCGTCAACCCCGGCGACACCAAAAAGCGGCGCGGCTGGCTCGGCTCCTCCATGCCCTATCAACGGGTGACCCCACACAGCGACGCCGCCGGAGTCATCGACGCCGTGGGCGCCCAAGTCGACGCCCGCCGCGTCGGACAGCGGGTCTGGGTGTACGGCGCCCAGTCCTACCGCCCCTTCGGCACAGCCGCCCAGTACACCGTCGTACCCGACCACCAAGCCGTACCTCTGCCAGACCACCTCAGCGACGAGCTGGGCGCGAGCCTCGGCATCCCCGGCATCACCGCCCACCGCACCGTCTTCGCCGACGGCCCGGTCGACGGCCGGCTGGTCCTGGTCCACGGAGTCCTCGGCGGCGTCGGCTCCCTGGCCGCCCAGCTCGCCCACTGGGCCGGCGCCACCGTTATCGCCACCGTCCGCCGCACCGCGGACCTCGACCACGTCGACCCGGCCGTCGTCTCCCACGCCGTCGCCCTGGACACTGGCGACCCCGCCGCGGCCATCCGCTCGTCCGCGCCACGGGGCGTCGACCGGATCATCGAAGTCGCCCTGTCCGACAACGCCGATCTCGACAACGCCGTCGCCGCCAACAACGCCGTCATCGCCGCCTACGCCACCCGCGCGGACCGCACCGAGATCCCCTTCTGGCCGCTGCTGTTCAACAACGTCACCCTGCGACTGCTCGGCAGCGACGACTTCCCCGCCGAGGCCAAGCGCCAGGCCGCCCGCGACCTCACCTCCGCCGCCGCTGTCGGCGCCCTCACCGTCGCCGTCGGCGACCGTTACCCGCTGGACGACATTGCCAAGGCCCACGATCACGTTGACGCCGGCGGTGGCCACGGCCGCATTCTGGTCACCATCCCCCAATAGCGCAGACTCGGAACACTCCCCCGCCCAGGGCGGCCCGTCGCGCGGCCAAGTATTCGGACCAGTTCCCGCCGGCGAGGTGATGTAGCTGTGGCGCAGGCCGTGCAGATCGAGGTCCTCGTCCAGGCCGGCATCCCGGCGGGCCGTCACGAACGCCTCGTTGATCGACCGCGGGGACAGGCGGCCGACTCGCTCGGTCACCCACAACGCCGGATGCCGGTCCGGCGAAAGCCGGGGGCGCACCTCGCTCACCCATTCGCCCAGGACGTCGACCACCCCGTCCATCTCCGGGATCAGCAGCACCGAACGGCGCTTCGGCGGGGCCCCCTTGGAGGACTTCCCGTACCGCACCGCCACACTGCCGAACTGCCCGAACTGCGGCGCCTTCCGGTGACGGCGCAGATCCGCCAGGTCGACCTTGGAGGACTCCGCGCGCCGCGTGCCGTACGCATAGATCGTCTTCAAAACCGCGGCATCACGTAGAGCGGTCAAGGTGCCCTTACGGCCTTGGCTGTGGATCCTGCCCGGGCGGGCGTCGGCCGCGTCGAACAACGCCTGCACTTCGTCGTAGGCCAGAGGTCGGCGCCGCGGATCACCCTCGTACTCCACCGAGTGCAGAACAGAGTTGCCCTCGTGAAAGACCTCCTGCGGCGCCTGGCCGAACCTGTCCAGGCAGATCTCTGCCCACCCGTACCGCCGGTCGAGCAGGAACTCCATGAACAGGGCGATGATCACTTCATAGGCCCTGGCAGTGGACAACTGGACCGGCGAGGACCCGCTGCGCAGGTGCACGATGAACGCCTCGCCGCCGGCAGGAGACCACTGCCACGGATACAGGCCCGTGAACTCGCCCAGCCGCTCAATCAAACGCAGCCGTGGCTGGATCGTTGTCGACTGGAGGAACCGGGCGGACTGCTGCCGGGCCCATCCCTCCCGCATCGCAACGAAAACCGCCGGCTCCGGGTCCAAGTGGACAACGGTCGGTGTCAGCACCAGACGCACCGAACCGGGTGCCTCAGCGACCATGCCGACTGTTGGACCAAACGCATCAATGTTGCGTCTAGGCGCGCTCTGGCTGGTCAGTGGCCCTCGGCGCCGCCACCCACCACCGCAGCTGGCCGCTGACCAGCGGAAAGGAGAAAATCGAAGGCTACGAACTGTTGCATCAAGTGCAGTTCATCCCGTTTCGGACCTTCTGCCAGATGCGCTGGCCGCTCCGGTACGGGATACGGCCCTCTTGGCCTCGATGCCCTCAATGGGCAGGGCGCTCACGTCACCAGATGCAGTGAGGTTCCAGCGATGCCCAGCCGTACGCTCTGGCCCCAGGTCAGCTCCAGCGCATCGCTCTCCATCCCGTCGCCGAATACCACGATCCGGTCCGACTCCACGGTCAGCTGCAACTCCTGACCCCGCCCCAGCTCCCCGGCGACCCTCGTGGTCCCGGTCGCGGGAGACGGCCAGCCCTCCCGCACGAACCACAGGAGCCGCCGCTCGCAGGGTGCGGGCAGCCCTGCGGAGCTGCTGCGCTCCAGCCACAGGGAACGCAGCCAGCCGGTGGCGCCCGTGCCCGTGCCCACCAGCACCCCGGAGGATGCCTGGGCCTCACCCGGGCCGTTGTCGCCGTCGGAACCCAGGCGGTAGCGGGCCGTCTGGTGACCGTGCGAGCCCAGGTAGATCTCGTTCAGCGCGAGAAGGCGCTGGGTGTCGTCGGCGACGGCCTCGACCATGGTCAGCTCCTCTGCCCGGCCTCCGGCAGCGATTGCCGCACGCAGCAGCGCAGCCGCGTCGGCGCAGCGGTGACGGACCAGGACTCCCGGGTTTCGCCCCGGGTCGGTGTCGATGCCCACTACCGGCTGCCCGCGCAGATACTTCGCGGTATTGGCGACCAGGCCGTCCTGGCCGACCACGACCACCACGTCCTCCGGCGCGAACAGGAAGCGGTCCAGGTCCGCCCGCTCCACCCGGGAGCTGCGCCAGGTGAGCGGCACCGCCGCGGCCACCTCCCGCAGCGCCTGCCGCGTGCGTTCGTGGCGGCGGACCACCTCGTCGATCGACCGGCCCCGGCTGGACAGGAAGAACGCGGCCTGCCCGTGTGTCCCGTGCCGGGCGAGCAGCTCCTCGTACTCGGTTCTGCGGTGCACGAGCACCGCCCTTGGGGCCAGGCTCACGCGCCCGCGCCGCCTTCCGGTCGTCCGAGCTTGGCGAGGAGCCCGGTGAGGACGTCAGGAGAGAGAGTGATGCTCTCGATCCGCGGCAGGTTCTCCGCCAGCCGGGTCGCCGCCAGGGCGTGCAGCGTGCCCGGGCCGGTTTCGTCGTGCACGCGCAGCCAGGCTGCTTGAACCTCGGCGCGCGCCGCGCCCGTCTCGCGCGCCGCCTCGGCGTCCGCGCGGGCCAGGCAGACCTTGCGGGACGCCTCGGTCTCGGTCCGGATGCCGTCCGCCGCCGCTTTCTCCTCGGCCTCGCGGCGGGCGTTGGTGCCGCGCTGGTCGATCAGCTGCTCCTCGCGCCTGGCCAGTTCGATCTGACTGGCCAGCTCGTTCTCGGCGATGGCACGCTCACGCTCGACGGCGACAGCCCGCCGTTCATAGGTGGCCCGGTCCGCCTCCTGCTGGATCTGCTCGCGGGCCGGGGTGCGCAGGGCGCGCTCCACCTCGGCCTCGGGGCGGATCGCCACGACCCGCACGGCCACCACATCGATGCCAGTGGCCGGGAGTCTGGGCTCGGCGGCGAGCCCGGCGGTGACGCTCGCCCGCACGGAGGCGACGCCGTCCATCAGAGCGGCGGCCAGGGGAGTCCGGGCCAGTACGTCCAGCGTGTGCTGCTGCGCGGTTTCGGTGAGGAGAGTGGCGATCTGCTCCAAGGGGGCTCCGCGCCAGCTCCCGGTGTCCGGGTCGACGGAGAAGTCGAGTCGGGCCGCGGCTTCGGCCGGGTCGCTGATCCGGTAGGTGACGGTGGCCTGCACGGCGACGTCCTGAAAGTCGGACGTACGGGCGTGGAAGGCCATGGCCAGCTCCCGGTCGTCGACCGGGACTTCGGACAAGGCCGCTGAGAGCGACCGGTACCAGAAACTGAGCCCCAGCCCGTCGTGGACGAGTCGGCCGCGCTTGTGGTGGCGGATGTGAGTGGTGGGCGCGGAGCGCAGATGACGCCAGCCGAAGCGCCGGGTGATGTCGGCCATGGCGAACCCCCTTCATTTCGTCAGTGCGACGATAACGAGATGTATTCATATCGTCAAGAGGACGAAAAGGGGGGCGTTGAGGCGCTGCCAGGCACACCGGCGGTGGATGGCCTCGTAGGCGATCGGACGCAGCCTGCGGGCGGTTCGTGGAGCCGGGCATCAGCGGGGTCATCCCCACATGCGCGGGAAACAGCACGAGGCGAGCTCGTCCCCAGGTGCGTCGGTGCGTCGTAGGTGCCGACTACCGCGTGGACGCCCCATCGGACAGGACCTAGTCGGTCAGATCCGTACGGGGCAGCACGAGGGAGGCGGCGGTAGGTGCGGCGGCACGGACGGGCGGGGCGGCGTTCGCCATGCCCGCGCGCGGACGGCCGCCGCGTGTCCGCATGCCGACCACGCCGGGCGCCGGGCGCGGGTGCCTCGTCATGATGGGCGCATGATGCACAGCGAGGACAAGCACGCACACACCGATTCACCGGCGATCGCCCTGCTCAAGGAGGTGGGGGCGGAGACCACCAAGCACTCAGGCGGTACGCTCTTGACCCACCTGCTGCGCGTCGAGGCACTGGTGGTCGCCTGGGGCGGACGGCCGGCGCTCCGGACCGCGGCACTGTGCCACGCCTTCTACGGCACCGACGGGCTGCCCCTGATACTTCTGGACCTTTCCGAACGGGCCCGCCTCACCGAGGCGATCGGTACGGAGGCCGAGGAGCTCGTCTACTTCTACGCAAGCTGCGACCGCAAGGCCTCCTACCCCGGCCTCGCCGCACCGGACGACGCGTCGGCGGTCTTCCGGGACCGGTTCACGGGCGAGGAGTTCGTTCCATCCCCTCAGCAGCGCCGCGACTTCGCCGAGCTCACGGCGGCCAACGAGCTGGACCTGGCAAAGGTGAACGCGTCCTTCCGCGAACGCAACGGGGCCGGCCTGCTCGAACTGTTCACCCGGTGGTCCCCCTTGCTGTCGGAGGAAGCCCGCCGTGATGTGACCGCCGTGCTCGGCTGACCCGCGCGGGCACCGGCCGTCACCGCAGGCGAAGGCCCGGCCCAGGCGAGCTCCACTGGCCAGCCTGTCAGGACAGCGTGCGCGGACTTGGCGGGCGCGCGGGTCCTGGGTGTGTCGGCCGGATCCCGCCTTCTACGGGCCGGTCCGGACCCTCACCGGTTCGGGTGGTTCTCCGTACCGACCGATCGTCCACGGCACCGCCTCCCACCGGCTCGTATGCCCGTCGGGCACGTCCGGGACGTCAATCCGTGCGTTTGCTCCTGCTGTTGCCGAATGCGAGAAAAGGGCGGCGCAGGCGATTGCCTGGGGCAACGAGGGGAGCAGTACGTGGGCGGTATCACTCTGGTGACGGACGAGCAGGCCGCCCCGCGGCCAGCCCCGGTCCGCTTCGAGAAGGGGAGGCGTCCCGAGCCGGCCGGCCGGGACACCGCGAGCGGACCGCCTCCCTCCGCCGAAGTGGGTCCGCCCGAGGAGTTCAGCCCGCGCCGGGTCCGGCTGGTGTTCTTCGGGCTGATGCTGGCGCTGCTGCTCGCCGCGCTGGAACAGATGATCGTCGCCACGGCGCTGCCGAAGATCGTCGGGGAACTCCAGGGCCTGGACCGGATGTCGTGGGCCATCACGGCCTATCTGCTCACCTCCACCATCGGGCTGCCCCTCTACGGCAAGCTCGGCGACCTCTTCGGCCGCAAAAGCGTCTTCCAGTTCGCCATCGTGGTCTTCATCATCGGTTCCGCACTGGCCGGCTGGTCGCGCACCATGAACGAGCTCATCGCTTTCCGGGCGGTCCAGGGCATCGGCGCCGGCGGGCTCATGATCGGTGTGCAGGCGATCATCGCGGACATCGTCCCGCCCCGGCAGCGCGGCCGCTTCATGGGGCTGATCGGGGCAGCCTTCGGCCTCGCGTCCGTCGCCGGACCGCTGCTCGGCGGGTTCTTCACCGACCACACGTCGTGGCGCTGGTGCTTCTACATCAACGTCCCGTTCGGGCTGATCACCATGGCCGTCATCGCCGTCGTGCTGAAGCTCCCCAAGCCCGCGGCCCGGCCCCGGCTCGACGTGATCGGCGCCGTACTCCTTGCCGCGGCCTCGACCTGCCTGGTGCTGCTGACCAGTTGGGGCGGCACCGAGTACGCATGGGACTCGCGGATGATCCTGGGGCTCGCCGTCGGCGCTGCCGGAACGTCCCTGCTCTTCGTGGTCGCCGAGCACCACGCAGCCGAGCCGATTATGCCGCTGAGGCTGTTCCGCGACCCGGTCTTTGCCGTCACCGGTCTGGTCGGGGCTGTCGTCGGCATCGCGCTGTTCGGCGCCGCCAGTTATCTGCCGACCTACCTTCAGATGGTCGAGGGCGCCACCGCCACCGAGTCCGGGCTGCTGATGCTGCCGATGATGGGCGGGGTCGTCGTCGCCTCCATTGCCTCCGGCCAGCTGATCAGCAGGACCGGCCGTTACAAGGTCTACCCGGTCCTCGGCGGGGCGCTGTCCTCCCTCGGCATGTGGCTGCTGTCCCGGCTGGAGACCGGCACGACCCAGCTCGCATACAGCCTGTGGATGGCCGTCCTCGGCGTCGGCATCGGGCTCGTGCTGCCGGTGCTGGTCCTCGCCGTGCAGAACTCGGTGCGCCCCACCGACCTAGGCACTGCCACCAGCGCCAACAACTACTTCCGGCAGATGGGCGGCAGCATCGGCGCCGCCGTCTTCGGAACGGTCTTCGCCAGCCGGCTGGCCGACGCCCTCGCCGAACGGCTGCCCGCCGGCACCGGGCTCCCGGACCCCTCCGCCATCACCCCGCAGCTTGTGCACTCCCTGCCGCCGACCGTCAGGGACGCGTACATCGCGGCCTACGCCGAGGCGATGCCGCGGATCTTCCTCTACCTCGTGCCCGTGCTCGTCCTCGGCCTGCTCATCGCCTGCTTCCTCAAGGAGAAACCGCTGGTGTCCCACAACGCCCCCGCAGCCGACTCGCTGCTCTCCGAGGCCCTCCCGCAGTCGCTCCCCGGCGAGGTCCCCGGCGCACGGACCTCAACCGACGCCTCCCAGCCGGGCGGACTGCCGGTCTGCGGAACTGTCCAGCACCCCGACGGCAGCACGGTTCCCAGCGCCGTCCTGACCCTGATCGACGTGAGCGGCCATCAAGTCGGCCGGGGCGCCAGCGGCGCCGACGGACGCTATGCGCTGAGCGTGCGCGGCCCCGGTTCGTACGTCCTGATCGCGGCGGCCGGTGGCCATCAGCCGCAGGCCGTCAGCGTGACCGTGGGCGAGCGGCCGCTCGAGCTGGACGTGGTGCTCGGCGGCGCCGGACGGCTGGCCGGCGCCGTCGTCACGGCCGACGGTACCCCGGTCCGCGACGCGGCCGTCACGCTCACCGACGTCCGGGGCGAGGTGGTCTCCTCCACCCGGACCGGCCGGGAGGGCATGTACGTCATCTCGGATCTGGTGGCGGGGGAGTACACCCTGGCCGCGAGCGCCCCGGCGTTCAGGCCGGCCGCACTGCCGGTGAGCGTGCAGGCCTCCCGCGAGACCCGCCAGGACGTGGAGCTCGCAGGCGGCGCGGTCCTGCGCGGTACGGTGCGCGGCGGCGCAGGGAGGCCGGTCGAGGATGCCAGGGTCACCCTGCTCGACGCGGCCGGCAACGTGGTGGACACCCTGACCACCGGTCCGGACGGAACCTTCCGGTTCATGGACCTGCCGTCGGGCGAGTACACGGTCATCGCCGCCGGCTATCCGCCGGTGGCGACGGTCCTCCAGGTCGCGGGCGGCGGGCGCACCGAGCGGGACGTACGTCTCGGGCACGAAGACTGACGAACAGTCACGAAACAGGCCGTGCAGCGGCCCGTCCTGCGTCGAGGGTGTGGTGGTGTGGGAGGAGGGTGAAATCGGCGAAGTCGAAGCCGGCTGTCCCCCGGGAGAATGGCTGCCGCCGGGATCCGAGGCCCGGGGACGGTGGTCTGAGCGCCGTCGTCGGGGGCTGCCGGGAACCCGCTCCGCTGCCGCAACCTGGGGAGGCGGTCTGGGGCGTCGGAGTTCCCGGTGCCGCGCGGATCCCGTGCGGCAGCCGTGGTGCCGGTGGCCGGAGCCGCGTGAGCGTCGTTCTCCCGCGGCTCCTGCCGGCGAAGCCTCGCTGCAGTCCGGGCTGCGGGCTCCGCTGTCTTTGCGTCTGACCCGCTTCCGGCCGGACAAACGCCCCCTGTAAAAACGACTCTGAGTTGCCGTCAGAATTTTGCCCGAGCCCCGGCGGACTCGACGCCACCGCGGACGCCCTCCCGCTGATCGCCGGCCTCGGCGCGCTCGAAACCGCCGACGCCATCCACCTGGGACTGCTGGGGTCCACGCGTTGGCACGTGAGCCTCCGCTGGTAGGCCCGCTGAGCTCTAGCCCGACCCGGGGGTCGGGCTCCGCTGCTCCACCGCCCCCTGAGCGCTCCCGTCCGTGATGGCTGGTTCCCTCGGTGGCGGTGTCCGTGCTGTCGTCCTCGTCGGGTCCGGGACTGGAGCATTGGAACCGTGGTTGGCGCTGGGATTGGTCATGACCGTCGCCTGTCCTTTGTGCTTCTAGGATTACGAGGGTGACGGAAAGAATCAGTGACATCGAGAAGGCGGCCGGAGTGCTGCGTGCCGGCGGCCTGGTGGCCCTTCCGACCGAGACCGTCTACGGTCTGGGCGCCAACGCCGAGGACCCCGCCGCTGTCGCGCGCATCTTCCAGGTCAAGGGGCGTCCGCCCTCCCACCCGCTGATCGTCCACATCGCCGGCGCGGAGTACCTGGACGACTGGGTCCACGACGTGCCCCAGGCGGCCCGCCTGCTGGCCGAACACTTCTGGCCGGGGCCCCTCACGTTGGTCCTGCGGCGCGGTCCGCGCGTGCCCCTCGAAGCGACCGGCGGCCTGGAAACGGTCGCCGTGCGCGTGCCCGACCACCCCGTCGCACTCGCCCTGCTGACGGCCTTCGGTGGCGGTGTCGCAGCCCCGTCCGCCAACCGCTTCGGCTCGGTCAGCCCGACAACGGCGGACCATGTCCGTGCGGAGCTTGGTGATGCCGTCGACTTCGTGCTGGACGGCGGAGCCTGCGACGTCGGCGTCGAGTCGACCATCGTCGACGCCACGGGTGATGCCCCGACCATCCTTCGGCCTGGCGGGGTGACGCGTGAGGACCTCGAAACCGTGCTGGGCTGCCCGCTCGCGGTCCCTTCGACCAGCCACGTCCGGGTGCCCGGCCAACATCCATCCCACTACGCACCGCGTGCGCGGGTCGTCCTCGTCGAACCGGAGAAGGTCGTCGCCGAAGCGGAACGTGCTCAGGAGCTGGGGCACCTGGTGGGTGTCTTTCTGCCTGCCTGTGTCGCCGACACACAGGTGAAGGCGCACGCCGTGGTGGCAGTCCCCGCCTCGATGGCCGCCTACGCGCAGGGGCTGTACGGGTTCCTGCGCGAACTCGACCAGCAGGGCTGCGACCTCATCGTCGCGTCCTTGCCGGCGGATGAGGGTCTGGGACTGGCAATCGCCAACAGGCTCCGCCGTGCGGCGGGGCCCCGGCCCACCGTGTGACCAGCACCGACGCCGTGCCCCTACTGCTTCCGCTCGTTGGGGCTGTGCCGGGCCGTGGGCGGCTCGGGGCGGGGATCAGCACTCTGGCAGGCCGGGCACAGCTCGTGCCGCCCCTAGCAGTCCGGCGGCCCGCGCCAGGTCGGCGCGGGCCGCGGTGCTGGGCGCGTGGTCCGCTCCGTGAGCCTTCGAGGATGCCCTTCCGAGGGTGGTCAAGCGGCGAACCCGATAGGTCTTCCTCATCCGCATGTACGGGTGCGCCCCAAAAAACCTCGGCCAGTCGCGCTGAGAACCACCGCCGGGGCGGTCACGAGGCGGTGGGAACCGCCGCAACAAGGCCGCGAGAGGCGACGAGCTGTGCACTGCCGTCGGCCAACCGGTAAGACAGTCCCACCATGCCGAGGCGGCCGGAGGCCACCCGCTCGGCCAGGACGCGGGAGCGTTCCAGCAGCAGGTCCACGGTGTTCTCGATGTGCTCGGCCAGTATCTCGTCGGCCGTCTCGCGTCCAGCGGCGCGGGCCGCCAGCACGCTCGGGGTCACCCGCTCGACAACGTCCCGGACGAAGCCGCCCGGCGTCTGCCCGTCCTCGAGAGCGGAGCAGGCCGCGGCGACGGCGCCGCACG
This sequence comes from Streptomyces sp. NPDC058289, assembly GCF_042880975.1. Taxonomy (NCBI): domain Bacteria; kingdom Bacillati; phylum Actinomycetota; class Actinomycetes; order Kitasatosporales; family Streptomycetaceae; genus Streptomyces; species Streptomyces sp. NPDC058289. The sequence continues at coordinate 40,388 of NZ_JBHVYI010000034.1, read as the reverse complement.
AGTCGTGGCCGAGGACGACGACCAACGGTGCGTCGAGGACGCTCACGCCGAACTCGATGGAACCGAGTACTTCAGCACCCGCGACGTGTCCCGCGGTGCGCACCACGAACAGGTCCCCCAGTCCGCGGTCGAAGATGATCTCGGCGGCAAGCCGGGAGTCGGAGCACCCGAACAGCACGGCGAAGGGCTGCTGGGACGGTGCGGTCTCGGCGCGGCGGGCGGCGTCCTGATTCGGATGCTCGGAGGTGCCTGAGACGAAGCGCTGGTTACCCGCCATGAGCAGCTCGAAGGCGTCACGGGGCGTCGGGGTCTGGATCTCGGTCATGGCCGCAGCCTACGATCCGGCACCAGCCGTCGCACCGTCTGGCCCCCCGAACCGGGCCACGCTGACGGCGTGGGCATCGCTCCCAGGCGCCGGGAGAGGGACGCTTCGATGTGGAACCTCAGCGGACGGCGCAGCCGCCCTGCCCCGCCAGGATCGAGCCCGTGCATCCTCGCGGGCGCCCGGGCCGGGAGCTCGGCCGCGTTTTGCATGCCTGCGGCGGCATCGCCCCGGCGTCCTGGTGCGTGTGAGGAGCACGGGGTAAGCCTCGTGGAGGAGGCGCCGCCGTTCAGTGCGGGGCCGAGCGCGGCCACCGGAGAGAGCGCCTGAGGGCAGCGCCTGCACGAAAATCCGGCAAGAGCTCGGCCTGGGGAGATTGGTCCAAGCTCGCGCGGATGGCCTCCGCGCGACGCGTCCGCGGGTGGGCTTGCAGCTGCGGAAGTGTCAGGGGCGTGCTGGTATCGGTGGAATGAAGGATCCATTCGGTTGTGACGAGTCGGCTCTTCTGTCCCGTGCGGTCCGCCTGGACCGGGCTGCCGCCCGTCGGGCTGTCGCTTCGAGGGCCGTCGGCACGGCAGACCTCAATGTGCTGCTCGACATGCTCGGTCTGCGGCCCGAGGACGACGAGTCCGAAAGGGCAGACATTGACCTGAATGGTGCCGAGGCGCCCAGGCGTCACGGGGGTGGGGTCTGAGCGCAAGGCGGCCTGGAAGGCGTGGGCGGGGCGCCACTTAAGTCCGGCGCTTTCGTTGTGTCGATATGACCGATTTCATGGTGAAGGTTCCGGCTGACTGGCTCGCCCGAGTATTCCTCTCCCTCCGGCACAGTGCACTGGAGGAGTCCCAGGCCGCCGCGGGGGAGTTGCAGCCGTTTACGGAGAAGCCCGGCCAGCGGGTGCCGGTCCCCAGGGTGACGGTCATGCGGTCCGAGCTGGCGCTGAGGATGGAACTCGAAGGAGCCCAGGAGCCGGCCCGGCGGGCGCGGCTGTCGGAAGAGGCTGAGCAGCTGATCAGTGCTCGTCTGGGTGGTCTGGGCAGCGAGAACGTCCGTACTTCGTAACTGGCGTCGATGTGGTTGCGGTGGGCGCGCTTTAGTGAAGCTGGGCGTGTCCGCCGCTTGCGTGGCGTCGGCGTGCCAGGAGCTGTGCGGGCGTGGTGGCCGGCGGCGGGCGTAGCCGTGTTGCGCCAGGATGGCGGGGGAGGGGGGCCTCGGGGATGAGGTAGCGCATGCCGTCGATATCCAGGGTGCACAACGACTCGCCATCGGGGCCCGCGGCCGGCTGAGGTACCTGTCCTCAGCGCCGGACCACCCCAAGCTGCTGCCGGCCCTGAAGGCGATCTACACCGCCCCGACCGAGGCGGCAGTGGCCGCGGCGACTGTCGCACCGGCCGTCATGGCGCGGGGTTCGCGGCGAACGCCCATGGCACCGGGCACTGCCTGGATGCCGGAGTCCGGTGATGGCGGTGCGGACGACCAGGGCGGCGATGACGATCACGGGTGCCAGGGGTGAGGCATCTCCGCAGGCCATCAGGAGTGCTACCCGTTCGTACGAGCGGCGGCGCCCGTAACCGGCCGGGCACGCTGTGGGCGGCGGAGGTGACAGGAACGGGCCAATGGGTCGATGAGATCTCAGCCTGGGAGGAGGCTTCCTCCGTCCGGGCCAGTCGGTCGAAATTCCTCTGCAGGTCCGCGGGCCTGACGTCGGAAATGCCGCGATAGGGGGCAGACTCAGCGTTCGCGGGCAGGAGCACTAGGCAGGAATTCCAGCCGGGCCGCGTGAGGGATGAACATGACAGGCAAGGACACCGAGGGCATGAAGCAAACAGCACGGCGCAGGGCGGCGCTCATCGCCGACCAGCTGACCGGGGCGGCCGCCGCGCCCAGTGAGGCCACCAACGGGGTACTGCCGACGCGTGCCGTCCTGGCACAGCTGATGCTTCGCTGCGGTGTCCCACTCCTTGCGGTCACCGCGGTGGCGGCTTTGATGTGGCGTGCCAGCAAGCAGTACCGGCGCCGGACGGCCCGGTAGGACCACCTCTCCGGTCCCGCCCGGCACCCTGGCTGCGGGGTTTGGCACCTGGCACCCCGGGCAGCCGCCGACGGGAGTCCTTGTTCACCGTTCCTGGAGGCACGAGATCCATGACGACGTTCGGTTACTTCCTGTCCTGTGAGGAATTCACCCCCGCCGAGCTCCTCGACCAGGCACGAAAAGCCTCCGATGCCGGATTCACCCGGTTGGCCATCTCCGACCACTTCCACCCCTGGAACGACGAGCAGGGCAGCAGCCCCCTCGTGTGGTCGATGATCGGGGCCCTGTCCCAGACAGTGGACCTGCCGGTGACCACCCTGGTGACCTGCCCCACCATGCGCCTGCACCCAGCCGTCACGGCCCAGGCCGCGGCCACCTCGAGCGAGCTGCTGGGCGGGCGGTTCGCCCTCGGCGTGGGAACCGGTGAAGCGCTGAACGAGCACATTCTCGGGGACCGGTGGCCCTCGTTCGACGAGCGCGCCGACATGCTGGAAGAGGCCGTCGAGGTGATGAGGAAGCTCTTCACCGGCCGCCAGGTCAGCCACCGCGGCACGCACTACACCGTGGACAACGCCCGCCTGTACACCGCGCCGCACGGCCGGCTCCCCGTTCACGTCTCCGGCTTCGGGCCGAAAGCGGCGGAGCTCGCCGGCCGCATCGGTGACGGCTTCATCACCATGGGCCCCGACGAGGATGCCATCGGCCGCTTCCGGGACGCGGGCGGCGAGGGCAAGCCGGTGATCGGCGGCCTGAAGGTGTGCTGGGACGAGGACCGGGAAAAGGCTGTCGAGACCGTGCACCGGCTGTGGCCCAACGAGCAGCTGCCCGGCGAGCTGGCCCAGATCCTTCCCACCCCGGCCCACTTCGAACAGGCCAGCCAGCTCGTCACCCGCGAGCACGTGTCCGCCAACGTGCCGTGCGGTGATGATGTCGAGGAGCACGTGGCAGCCGTACGCGCCTATCTCGAGGCGGGCTTCGACGAGGTGTACATCGGCCAGATCGGCCCCGACCAGGACGCCTTCTTCACCGCCTGCCGCGACAAGCTCCTCCCCGCCCTCAGCGGATGAGACCCACCGTTCCCGCACCCCCGGGAGCAGTGGCGGCACGAGGCCGCCACGACTCGCCTGGGATGGAACGAGAACGCTCCCGAGTTCGACGAGGACACCGCCTGCAACCCATGCGGACAGATGGCAGGGCGAGGGCGGCGACCTCCTGGTTGCCGCCCCCGCCGTGTCATGAGGGGCCGCCGCCCAGCGTGCATCCCCACAGGCCGCCTGGCCGAGTGGACCGGGGCCGGTGTGTAGCCCCGACTGCACGAGGTCCTGCTCGCCGAACTCCGTGACGCGGACGCCCTGGACTTCTCCCGGGCGGCCGCCTCGCCACCCGGACGTCGCACTCGGCAACCGCGGTTACGACCACCACAAGTACCGCCGCCACATCCGAGCCCTCGTCGTGAAGCCGGCCATCGCCCGTCGCGGCACCCAGCACGGCTCGAGCCGGACCCAACACGTTTCCGGGGCGGCACGTGCCACAGGCCATCCATGGGCCGGAGGCACCTGAACTGCCTCTGCGCGACTCCCAGATCACTGCGGGCCGCTTTGCTGTCGCGCCGCTGACATTTCACGCGCAATAGGGTGCCCCCGGCCAAGGCGCGGCATGAGGGCCACAGACCGGGGCATGAGCGGGAGATGGCCGACCTGCCGCACGTCCTCGAAGCAGCCATGCGCCGCCTGCACCTCAGTGTGCAGACGCTCGCGGACCGCACCGGTATCCGCACCCCCCGCATCAGAGTCGTCGTCCAGGACGGCACCGCAGGCCCCATTAAGCCCACCCAGCAAGAGCTGCGTGAACTCACCCATGCCCTCGGTCTCCCCGTGAGCAGGGTCCTTCCCGGCGCCGCCCTCGTGGGCGCCCCTGGCGAGTGATGTCCGACCCGGCGGCACCGACCACCGCCCTACTCGCGCTCGCGCTGCCCGGGGCATTGCTTGCCACCGTGCTCGCCCTGGGCCGGTACGAGGAACTCCTCCTCAATCCGCGGACCGCTCCGCTGCACCGGCGGCCCCGCGGCCGCCACGCCCGCCGGTAAGGCCGCATCGACGATCGGACGCGGGGCATCCGGGAGGAAATGGGAACGGCAACCGGGGCCGCCCCGCGCCCGCGCCCTTGCTGCTCGCAGTGGTGCTGCCGACGGCCGTGGACGAGCTGACCCCGGACGGCGGGCTGCCGTCCGGGGCGGAGGTTTGCCGGTTTGCCGCGGTCTCACTGACCGTCGGCCGTGCGCGAGTCCAGGCGGGCCCTCAAGCGATCCGCCTGGACCCGGTGGCCGCTACCACGCACAGGTGAAACACGGATCGGTGCGCGGATATCCGTCGGGACCGCGCCGGCCAGTCCGCGGTGCTCTGTTCGTCGATGTGCTGGTCGGGGCATTGACCGATGGCGCGCCTGACGCAGCTTCAGGTCGCCGGTGGTGAGGCCCGGACGCCATGAGGTCAGCGCGCGCGGTCTTCGTCCGGCATGAGGGAGGGAGCCTCAGTGGCCCAGGCCAGCAGCATCCGCAGGGCGTCGTGCGATGGGCTGCCCCGCTCGGCGGCATATGTGATCAAGGCCTGATCGGGGTCGTCCGTTGCGCGCAGGGTCTCGTAGGCCAGTTCCAGATCGCCGACCACCGGATGGTGGAATCGCTTGGTTCCCGAGGTCTTGTCCTGCACTGGATGTTCGGCCCACCAGCGACGGAAGTCCTCGCTCTTCATCGACAGTTCGCCGATCAGGCTCGCCAACTGGGAGTCCTCGGGGTGCCGTCCCGCGTCCATGTGGAGGTAGGCCACGTTCTCGCGGGCGCAGGAGGTCCAGTCGGCATACAGTTCCCGGGACGTCTCGTCGAGGAAGGTGATCCGGGCGATGTTGCGCTCGGCCCGGTGCGGGGGCGGGTAGTCGCCGAAGAGGGCGGCCGCTGCTGTGTTCCAGGCCAGTATGTCCATGCGTCGGCCCATCACCATCGCCGGCATGTCCACCAGATCGTCCAGCAATCGCTGGAGCATGGGGCGCACGCGTTGCGGCCGAGCCTGGCGCCGGGGAACGTGCCGGGCGGAGGGCTGCGGTCGGGCGAGGCGGTGCAGGTGCCGCGTGGCATCCCCGTCCAGCCGCAGTGCGCGGGCCAGGGCGTCGAGTACCGCGCCCGAGGGGTTGGGCACGCGACCCTGTTCCATCCGGGTGTAATAGTCGACGCTCACTCCGGCGAGCTGCGCGATCTCCTCGCGGCGCAGGCCCGCGACCCGGCGCCGGCCTCCGAAGTCCGGCAGGGCAACGTCTTCAAGGTGCAGGAGGGAGCGGCGGGAGCGGAGGAACTCGCCCAGGTTGATAGCTGTGCTCATACGACGATTGTGGCCGGTCGTGATGGGTGGCTGCCTGGCCCTGCCGGGGCCAGGCAGCCACGCCCGCCGTCAGGAGGCGGGGATGGCGGTCACCAGGCCCCCGTCGACGACGATGTCCTGGGCGGTGATGTACGAGGACCGCGGGGAGAGGAGGAAGGCCACGCTCTCGGCTATGTCCTGGGCCTGGCCGAGCCGCCCCAGCGGCACCTGGGAGCGGATGGCATCGTGTGAGGCAGGGTCCGGGTTGGCGGCATCGAACATCTCGGTGACGATGTAGCCCGGGCTGATCGAGTTGACCCGGATGCCGCGCTTGGCGAGATCACTGCCCAGCGTGCGGGCCAAATTGTGGACGGCTGCCTTGGTGGCCGCATACACCGGTGCGACGGCCAGGCCCCGGTGCAGTGTCCACGAGGCGTTGATCACGATGGAACCGCCACCCGCCGCGTCGAGCAGCGACAGAACCTTCTGGACCGTGAAGAACACCCCCTTGAAGTTGACGTCGACGCTGAGATCGAAGTCCTGCTCAGTGACCTCGCCACTGCGCTGGAACACTCCGGCCCCGGCATTGGCGAACACTCCGTCCAGACGTCCGTGGCGTTCACGGATCAGGGCGGCCAAGCGGTCGAGATCGGTGAGTCTGGCGGAGTCGGCTCGGACCGTGAGCAACCGGGCACCCTGGTCGGACGCTTTGTCCAGTTGTTCGGCTGCGCGGTCGAGGCGGGCATCGTCGCGGCCGGTGATGACGATATGGGCGCCGGCTTCCAGGAGCAGACGCGCGGTAGCCAGGCCCATTCCGCTGGTTCCGCCGGTGATCAGGACGACACGGTCGTGGAAGCCGGTCACATCACTGTTGCTGTCGGTCATGTCCACAGCTTCGCCACCAGCCGTCGGGCCAACCAGGCCCAGATCAACCTGGGTCTCCCAGGCCCCCTTCTGCAGGCGGCCGAGACAGCCTCCACCCACCGCCTTGGACGTCCAACGATGCGACACACACCGACCGGCCCCGGAATCAACCCTGAAGGACTTCCGGAGCCGACCGCTGAGCTGGGCCGGGAGCAGGGTGAGGCGGACGTTTTGCCGTCCCGGCCGCGATGGTCCTGGACATCCGCCACGCCGGGAAGGGCGTGTGTGAGACAGGGGGCCTCCAGACGGTCGAGCGGGAGCGCGTCAGCCTTGCCAGAGTTCCGAGACGGGGAAGACGGACCAATCCCGTCGACGTCCTGATACCGCGCCCGGCGGTGAGGACGGCCGTCGGCGCGTTCGGGAGAGCGCGAGGGGTAGGCAGCGGAGTGGCTTTCTTGTGCTTGGGTTTTGCGTTCGGTGCGATCTGGTCAGGTTGTCCGTAGTCATGGACAACCGAAAGGCGTCGCTGTGAGCGCGTGCGACATCTGGGGCTACCACCCCAGCGCGGGATACCTGCCGGGCACCGACATCGTCGGCTACAAGGTCGAGGCCACCGACGGGAGCATCGGCAAGATCGACAAGCATTCCGAGGATGTCGGATCCTCCTACCTGGTCGTGGACACGGGGGTGTGGATCTTCGGCAAGCATGTGCTGCTGCCTGCCGGGACCATCGAGCGCATCGACCTGATCGGGGAGAAGGTCTACGTCAACCGGACGAAGGACCAGATCAAGGACGCCCCGGAGTACGACGAGGCCAAACAGGCCGGCGAGTCCAACTACCTGGAGCGGTTCGGCCGCTACTACGACCAGCCCCACATGTAGCCTGCTGCAGGATGTGGCTGGACCGGCAGCCGTCACACGTCGCCGTGTCGCTGCGGCAGCCGGCAGAGCCCGAACCCGATTCAGCGGCTTGCGGACTCGCCGCCCTCCCTCGCCACTCCGGGCCGGCGAGTCGCATCGTTCTAGTCACGCCCGGGAGCAGCGGGTACGTGACCGACCTACTCCCTCCTCCTGCCTGCCAAGCCCTGTAAGGCGCAGTGCGGCGGCCCGCGGTTCGCAGTGGCGTGGATCCGAGCGAGGGGGCGGTCAGATTTTCGTTCTGTGTTCTGGTGTAGGGCTACAGTTTCGGGGCATCCGGCTGGAAGCAGCCGTGTGGCTTGCTCAGGATGAAGGTGGCGCTATGGCTGCTGTGGTGTCCCAGGACGCGTGTGAGTCGCTGGTCAGCCGTCCGATCGTGTCGGCGATGGCCATGGACGGCAGCGAACCGATCGCGGGGGCCAGGCGGGCTGCCCGCAGTTTCATGACCGGCGTGCAGGCCGTTCACGGGCTACCCGTGTCGGAACGTGCGATGAGCATGGTGGAGCTGGTGGTCAGCGAGTTGGTGACCAACGCCTACAAATACGCGCCCGGGCCGTGTCTGCTGGACCTGGAGGTCAGCGACGGTGTCGTGGAGATCAGCGTGTGGGACACCGGCGCGGAGCTGCCCGCGGTGAGCCCGGCTGATCCGAGCCGGGTCGGGCAGCACGGCTTGGAGATCGCGATGGCGGTGTGCCGCAGTTTCGAGGTGCGGCGCGAACCCGTGGGCAAGCGGGTGAAGGTCACGATAGAGCTGGCCGACGACCCCGGCGGAAACCAGGCCGGCCGCCTGCCGTGATCATGCCGGCCGGGCTCTTTCCAAACGGGTTGGGGAGCGCTCCGCCCGGTCCTACGGTCGGTCAGCGCGTGACGTGGTGGCGCGGGGAAGACGGTTGGGCCATGGGCCGGGCCGAACCTCGCAGCCCTGGTTCGCCTGTGGCGTCAGCGGAACCAGGGAGTCCTCGCGGGCGTTGGTGCGATGGTAGGAGCGTGACCGGAAAATCCGATTGCCGAAGCTTTCGAGGGGAGCGCTCATGAGCACCGCGAAGGACTTGTTCATCATCGCCATGGACGAACGGCCTGGTGTCGGGATCGGGCAGGGCGACTTGTCGCTCGTGCTCGCGGGTGCCGAGCTGATCGATCTCCTCGCTGTACAGGCTGCTTCTCTGGACGGGGACTCCATCGTGCCGGGCGGGCAGTATGAGCTGCATGACGAGCTCGAGACCGAGGCGGCCTCGGCTCTCATCCGGCAGGTGCCGTACGAGAAGGTCGAAGACTGGCTGTGGCGCCGCGGCCGGGAGCTGTCCGCGACCTACCAATCAGCCCTCGAAGAGGCCGGCTGGCTGACGCGGGGGCGGCGCGCCCTGCTGCCCTTCGGAAACGATCGCCTGGAAGTCGCCGAGACGCCCGCTCGGCGCCGGGCCCGAAGCCGGTGGGAGGCGGGCGAGCCGACGCTCATCTCCCTCGCCACAGCCCTGGGTATCGACGCCACCCGCCCCGAGGACGGAGGCGAGCACGCGAACGAGCCAGCCCTCGAGGACGAAGCGGTGACAACCGTGCTGGCGACCATCAACGAGGCGGTGATGGAGCTGGAAGCCGTACGACAACGGCGGTCCATCGAGAACGCGGCTTTCGCCAACGTCTGGCGCGTCCCGTAGAGCGACGCCCCGACCCGGCCTACCGCCACCGAAGAGCTGTCCCGAGCTGGCCGCGCTCTGGCGGCTGAGCTACCGTACGGCGGCGCCGTGTTGCTACCGGTCGAGGACAGCGATGACGGTCTTGCCGCCGGTCGGCTGGCGGGTGACGGCTGTGGCCCGGGCGAGGTGGTTGACCATGGGCCAGCCGAAACCGCCGGCGCCCCCCTTCAGGTCGGGGGTGCGCATGCGCGGGGCCTGCGGGCTGTTGTCGTGCACGGCGACTTCGACGCCGCCAGGATGGGCGGTCAGGTCGAGGGTGCAGGTGCCGCCGCCGTGGCGCAGGGCGTTGGTCACGAGCTCGGAGACGACCAGGACCACGGTGTCGGCGGCTTCCGCCGCGATCACCGGCAGGAGGTCTTCGAGGAAGTGCCGGGTGTCCTCGCGAGCGCCCGCGACGGATGCCGTGGCGCGGGGTGCGAGGGTGATGCTCATCGTATTCATCAGGTCTCCCAGATCTCCCAGGTCGCTGGCTGTCGCTGCCCGGTCCTGTTCGTCTTGGGCGGGTCCCCGGACCTCGGGGAACCGTTGGGCGCTGACCGCGCTGCGCCTTGGTCCCTCGTTGGGGGAGGTCGTTGTCCGGCGCCGTGGTCGAGGTGCCCGCCGGAGGCGGGCAGCTGTATCGGAACTCCTACTGATGGGGTACGTGGTTCAGCCGCGGGGTCCTGGTGCGGCGATGGGCCGCCGGGCCCCGGCGCCGGCGGCCGGGGAAGGGGTTGCGTCGTGCGGGGACGCTGGGGGCGAGGGCCAGGAGGGCGATGACCGCGAGGGCTGCGGCGATGATGATCACGGTGATGAGGGTCATGTTCCTGCCTTTCGTCGGGTTCTGACTGTCTGTAGCTACTTGGTGTCACCGAATCCCGGGAAACTAAACACGGTGGGTGATGTTTGTGCGGTGGAGGTGGGGCATACGTCCTGGCGTAACGCCGTCTACCGCTGGGAGTGATGACCGTGTCTGGTGACGAGAAGGCTCAGGCCAAGGTCGAGCAGGCCAAGGGCAAGGCCAAGGGGACCGCCGGCCGCCTCGTGGGCAACGAGCGCCTGACCGCGGAGGGCCGCGCCGAGCAGGCCAAGGGCGACGCCCGCCAGGCGAAGGAAAAGGTCAAGGACGTCTTCAAGGACTGATCAGCACGCCGTGGTGTGCAAGGGGGGCAGGCCCGGACCAGGGTCTGCCCCCCCGTATCCGCTTGACCACATTGGTGCTGCCTGCGACCGGTTGCGTGCCGCGCCGGACCCGTGAGCCGAACCGTCGCAACCACCGGCCGTGCCGGCCGTTCAAAACGGTGGGAAGCACACCGTTCCGAGTGAGTCCCGCCCGCACGCCGGGGCTGCCCGGAGCACCCTTGATGGTCCTGACTCCTTGACGCCTTTTTCCTGTCCTGGGTTCCGTCCACGGGCCGGGGCCGGCGGGAGCCGGCATCGGTGAGGGCGGGGGCTGCGCGGATCCCCGCGGTGCGGGGCCCGGGTGCGGGGTGACCCCAGTTGGAGGACAAGGCCGTGACACGGGGGGTGCCGAACGTGGCGGGGGACAGTCGCGATTCTGCGGGGCCGGCCGTTGCTGATCTCCACTGACGGCAGTTGATCCCGGAGACTGTAGTCAGCAGCCGAGGGAAGGAACCCGCTCCGTGTCCGCCGAACTCTCCGAGGACCTGAAGAAGCTCATCGACGACAGCCCGGTTTTTGCGACCGTGGCCACGATCCAGCCGGACGGCAGCCCGCAGCTGTCGATCACCTGGCTCACCCGTGACGGCGAGGACCTGCTGGTGTCCACGACCGTCGGCCGGCGCAAGGAGAAGAACCTGCGTGCCGATCCGCGGATCACCGTCATGATCAACCCGCACAACGCGCCCTACACCTACGCCGAGGTCCGCGGCACGGCCACGCTGACCACGGAGGGCGGGCAGGAACTGATCGACGAACTGTCGCGCAAGTACACGGGCAAGGACTACGCGGACTTCAACCCGGCGTCGAAGGACGACACCGCCCGGGTCGTCGTCCGCGTCATCCCTCGCAAGGTCGTCGGCTCGATCTGACGAACGCCGCCGGCTCCCTCCTCCGAACGTACGCCGGACGGGCCCGGGGAGGTTTACCCGTGGGCCCGTCCGGTCGATGAGACGCGGCACCCCGGATCCGAGCGGGACCCGACAGCGGTTCGCGTGCAGATCGTCGGCGGTGACGAGCGGACCACCTTCATCGACGAGGAGTCAGGCAGGCCGATGACCAGTCCTTTCTGGGTTGCCGGCGTGCTTCGGTTCACGTGAGTGCGGACACGTTGATCAGTGCGTCCGATCCGACTCCGACTCCCTTGCGCGGCGTGCCTGAGTTCCGGAACGCACACGCCGACGCTCCGGCTCCCTCCAAGGGGGAGCCGGAGCGAATCGGCCTGCTCAGGCGCTTTCGGCGGCGAACATCCAGTGATGCTTCTCGAGCTCACCGGTCAGAGCGATCAGGATGTCCTGGGTGACCGGGTCGGGCTTGTCGGTGACTGCGATGCGCTCCCGCATCCGGGTGATCACGGTGCTGAGGGCGTCGACGAGGATGCGTACGGCGTCCACGTCCCTGACCCAGCCCTCCGGTACGTCGGTGATGGCACTTGCCGAAGCCACCGTGGCGGCCCGGCCGTCCGGAGTGATTCCGAGGGCGGCGGCACGCTCGGCGACCACGTCGGAGTGGGTGCGGGCCGCGGTGACGACCTCGTCCAGCTGGAGGTGCACCGAGCGGAAGCGGGGGCCGACCACGTTCCAGTGGACCTGCTTGGAAACGAGCGACAGGTCGACCAGGTCCACCAGGGCTCCCTGCAGCGCATCACCGACGACCTTGAGGTCGGCTTCCGGGAGGGCGTTCTTGACGACGGACACGGGGTGTCTCCATTCCTCGGCGTAGATGAATTCGAACTCAGTACCGTCTACCCGGTGATATAGAGGCAAACCAGTCCATTGGTCCCAATCAGTAGGGCCCTGTGGCCCCTGGACGGGACGCTGCGGAGGTGATCCGATTCCCGATCGGCTCGTAGCCGGGCGTTTCGCTGAGGATCGCGCAGGCCGTGGCCCGGTGGGAGGAGACCTGCGCCGGAGAGGTGGTCCTCGGGAGGAACGACTCAGCGAGGGCGTGTCGTGGCTCGAGGCGGCCCGCGTCGCCTCGGTGCTGTGCCGGACGCACACCTCGGCGAAGGCCGGCGCGCTGCACACAAACCCCGTCAACGCCTCACCGCAAAGGACGCGGTCTAAGGCACTAGCGTCCGGCGCACGACCAGGACGGCCCGGTCGTCGTCGTGGCGGGTGGCGCGGGCGCAAGACATCAGGGCGTCCGCGACGTCCTCGAGCGGTGCGCCGCGGGATTCGTCCAACGTCCGGCAGACCAGGGCCGTGCCGTCGTCAAGGCTGAGCCGCGGCCCTTCCACCAGCCCGTCGGTGAACAGGGCGAGCACCTCGCCCTTCCCCAAGTAGCCCTGTCCCAGTGGGTACCTCGTACCGGTCTGCACGCCCAGCGGGAGTCCGCCGGGTGCTTCCGTGACTGAGGTTCCGGTGGCCGTGCACAGGACCGGCAGTACGTGGCCCGCCCGTGCCCACACCACCCGGCCGCGGGGATCGAGCAGCGCGTAGAGGCAGGTCGCGAATCCGGCCGCCCCCATCTGGAGCATGAGCTCGTTCGTACGCTCCAGGACGCGGTCCGGCGAGGGATCCTCCCAGGCGTAGGCGTGCATGGCGGTACGGACCTGTCCCATCAGCGCGGCCGCCTGGATGTTATGGCCCTGGACGTCACCGATGATGCAGGCAACGCCTCCGTCCGGCAGGGCGATCACGTCGTACCAGTCACCGCCCACCTCCAGACCCTCGTTGGCAGGCGAGTAGCGGGCGGCTATCTCGAAACCCGCGATGGCGGGCAGCTCGGCCGGGAGCATGTCCCGCTGGAGCGCCCCGGCCAGTTCCAGACGGGCCGTGCTCAGACGGATGCGTTCCCAGGCCTGGCCCGCCAGCTCGGCCACGACCCCGAGGAGGGTGCGTTCCTGTTCCGTGGTGCGGTGGGGGGCGTCGTAGGTGATGACCCAGCCGCCGAGGGGCCTGCCGCGTTCGGCGGCGAAGGGCACCATCAGGAAGGACTGCGCGGTCGTCGCGTCCAGCAGGCCGTGGGCCTCCGGCCAGGCGGCGCGGTAGGCCTCCCGCGAACCGATGACTTCGGTGTGGCCCGTGCGGATGGCATGGGTCAGCGGTTTCGCGGCGTCCAGCCTCATGCCGTGCAGGGAACGGGCCATGGCGGGGTCGATGCCCTCGCCGAACGTGACCCGCAGCCGCTCGTTCTCGACGAAAGCGAGCAGCGTGCCCGTTCCGGCGAAGGCCGGCGCCACCTTGTGCAGGATTGCGTCGGTGAGCTCCTCCTCCGTCTTGGCCCCCACGAATGCCGCGGCGAGCTCCCGCACGAGCCGGCTCTGCCGGGTGTGCTCGCGGGCGACGGCGGTCTCGTGCTCGACGGCGGCCGTACGGTCGGCGGTGGAGCCGACGATCCGGCGCGTCCCGTCGAAGCCGATGCGCATGATGCGGGCAACCGAATGCAGCGAGCGGTAGCCGCCGTTCCCGTCGGGATGGCGGAAGCAGATGTTCACCACCTCGCGCTCGCCCCGGCGCAGCGCCCAGAAGGCGTCCTCGACGTGAGGCGCGTCATCGGGGTGCAGCTGGTCCAGCACCTTGCGCAGGGGAAGGTTCCCGGGGCTGTGGTGCCCGTTGTACTCCAGCGAGTTCTCGACCCACCAGAACCGATCGTGTTCCTCGTCGTACGCCCAGACCGACTCACCCCGGAGCGCGGCCATCGCGTGCAGCATCGCCCAGTTGTCGGAGCCGGCGGAGGACGGCTCCAGTTCGACCACAGCGGCTGGGCGGCCGCCGGGACCGTAGGTAAGCCATGCGGACACCAGGCACAGTACGGCCTCGTCCCCGCCCTGCCGCAGCAGCAGCGGGCTCCGGGTCGCCGGAGGACCGGTCGCCGCCGTACGCCTGCCGGTCGCCGATGGCGCCTGCTGGCCTGCCGGACGCGACAGGGCTACGTCGAGCAGGAGCCGGGTTGCGGAACCTCCATGGCCGGAGGGTGCGAGATCGGTGAGGGGGGACCCGACCGTCTCCAAAGGGTCCACGCCGAGGAGGGCGGCCGCCCGCGAATTCACGTCGATGATCACCCCGAATTCTTGGGAGCCGTTCCCCAGGGCGACCAGGATGCGGGCGGAGCCGACGGCTGCATACCCGGCGCGGGTGGGGGGAGCATGTCCTGCGGGCCGAAGGTTCATCTCGGTCGGTCCCCTCCAAGTAGATGGCACGACTTTCCAGTCAAGCGGGGAGGAGGGGGTGCGACCAGTGACCATACGTCCGCTCAAGGGGGAGCCAACGGCCCGCGTGCCGGGGCCGAAAGTCACGTTTACGGCGGGGGGTCGTCCCGGCGGTGGAGCCGGTGGTCCTGGACGGATGATCCGCAGCGTTCCCGCCGTGGGGTTCTTGGTGGGGCGGCATAGATCGTTCCCGTCGATCATCGGCGGCCGAAGCACCCCATGCCTGGCCGGCTCCCGACCATGCATGCGAATTGCGTCGGCGTCGCCCAGGCCGCCCCCGCCGCCTACGCCACCCCCACCCACAGCGTGGGCGTCGCCTCCGAACGGGCCAACGCCGACCAACTCGCCCTCCTCGAGAGGAGCGTGGCCGACTGGAACCAGTGGCGTACGGTCCATCCCGACGTCGCGCCCGACCTCACCAAGGCTGACCTCGTCGAGACGAACCGCAGGGGGCCAACCTCGCTCACGCGGACTTCGACAGCGCCAACCTCACCAAGGCGAACCTCACCAACGCTGACCTCGTCGGCGCCGACTTCACCAACGCCAACCTCGAAGGCACCAACCTCACTGCAAAAGCCACCCCCTGTGCACGTCCACCCCTGCCGGGTGACGACTGCAGCACCGTAGCCAAGATCAAGTACTGGCGGCTTCGGGCTCAACTAGGCCTCGCTCGCCGATGATCTGTTGAGCCTGCGCTGTTCGCGTTCACGGTGGTCGTATCTGCGGTGGACGCGGCTTCTGTTGTCTGACAGAACATGCCGGGGGCGGCGCCCGAGGCTGTCGGACCGGCGTCGTCGGTCCGACAGCCTCGGATGTCAGGCCAGTGCGGCCCCGCCGTCGAGGGTGAGCACCGTGCCGGTCGCGTAGCCGTTGCTCAGGAGGTAGAGGTAGGCCGCCGCAGCCTCCTCGGGACTGCCGACACGCTGCACGGGAAGGCCGCTGCCTTGCGCTTGGAGGAAGGCCTCCGGCTCGGGCACGCTGATGTCCCAGAGTTCGGTGCGGATCGCGCCGAGGCGAACCGCGTTGACCCGCAGTGGGGCGATTTCCAGGGCTAGGGCTCGCGTCAGACCCTCGACGGCTGCTGTGATGCTTGCGCCGAGCGAGGCTCCGGGGGCGGGCCGGGTGGCGAAGGCGCCGGAGGTGAAGGTGATCGAGCCGCCGGGACGGAGTTTCGGCGTCGCGTACTTCGCGGCGAGCAGGGCACCCCAGAAGCGGCGCTCGAAGAATGCTCGGGACTCCTCGGCGGTGAGGTCGGCGAGCGTCTTCAGTAGCAGGGACTCGCCCGCCGTGTAGACGAGGTGGTCGAACTCGCCGATCCGTTCGAAGAAGGCGGCGAGCGCGGCCTCGTCGGCGACGTCCAGCAAGATGCCTTCGGCCTGGCCGCCGAGCTTCTTCACCGCCAGGTCGACCCGGCCCTGACTGCTGGAGGCGACGACCACGTTCGAGCCCTGAGTCGCTGCGGCCTGCGCAACGGCGAATCCGATGCCGGAGGTACCACCTATGACGACGACACGCTGGGTGTCTGCTGTGTTGTTCATAGAGAGGACGCTACGTGTCACGACCGAGACAATTAATGGCCTGAAGTCTTGATTCTTTGTCTGACCGTCTCGATCTCAGCGAGTTATGGTGAGCGCATGGACATACTTAGCGACACGCTTGCGGCCCTGCGCACCGGGCGTCCGTCCGTTGTCCGTACCGACGCGCAGGCGCCGTGGGGTGTGCGCTTCCAGCCCATCGCGGGTGCCGGATTTCACGTCGTCGTCGAAGGACACTGCTTTCTCCTGCCGGTCGGCGGCGATCCGATAGCCTTGGGCCCCGGCGACGTCGTGTTTCTGCGACGCGGCACCGATCACGCCATCTGTGACACGGTCACCAGCGAGCTGGTCGCCTTCGAACCCGACCGCGTCGATACCTCCTCGCCGATCGGGTCTTTCACCATCGAGGGCGACGGCGCTCGCAGCGTGCTGGTGTGCGGGGCCTACCACCTCGACATCGAGCGGCCGCATCCGCTGCTCGGTGACCTCCCGGAGGTCATCCACCTCCCGGCCAGCCCCGGGCGCCATCCGGCGTTGCGCTCGGCGGTCGACCAGCTCTGCGCCGAGATCCACCAGCCTCAGCCGGGTTCGGACTCAGTGGTCACGACGCTCGTCGATCTGCTGCTTCTCTACATCCTGCGGTCCTGGTACGCCGAGTTGCCCAGGGAGCAGACGCGGGGCTGGGCCTCGGCACTGAACGACCCGTTGATCGCCCCGGCGCTGAAAGCGATCCACGACGACCCGGCGCAACCGTGGACCGTCGAATCGATGGGGAGTCGGGCCGGGCTGTCGCGCGCCGCGTTCGCCCGGCGGTTCACCACGGTGGTCGGCGAGCCGCCGCTCAGCTACCTGACGACATGGCGGATGGCCATCGCGGCGCGGATGCTGCGCGAGACGGTCGACTCACTGAGCGCAGTGGCCGAGAATGCCGGCTACACCTCGGAATTCGCGTTCGCGAAGGCGTTCAAGCGGCACTTCGGTGCCCCGCCTGGGGCATATCGGCGAGCGCGCCGAGGCCTGCTGCCTTGAGTGCTCGACGATTCTTTTGCGGCGGGGGCCCATGACGCCACGGACTGATCCGACCATCCCACGCGACGGCCATCCGCAAGTACCCGAACGCTTCCAGAAGTCGGCGACACGCGACCCGCTCGAACCGCAGCAAGAGCGCCCAGGACTCGGCCGATTGGCTGCCGCCGCCGGGCTCCGAGGAGGTCCTGTGCCGGTACGGCGCCAAGTGGACCGCGACGAAGCTCCGCTGGGGCCTGGCGGTGGACGAGCTGGAGCGGGACCGCCTGCTGGACACCGCGGCCGGCTGCGGCGCCACCGAAGCGAAGTTCACCCCCGCCCCGTAGGCAGGCTGGCCTTCGACCGGGCAGGGTCAGGGAGATCGCCGCGCAGAGGGTGGGGGGGAGTACTCGAGGAGGTCGAGCTGGGGTGCGTGGGGGCCGTGGCCGCCGAGGTTGTCGAACAGGATCCGGGGATCGGTGATGGTGCGCCGGGTCAGGGGGACGGGCTCGTATCGGGTGAGGTGGTCGAGGCGGGCTTCGAAGTCGAGGTCGGCGAGGTGGGCTTTGCCGACCGCGCTCGCGTGGCCGGTCTCGATGAAGGGGGCTCCGGGGCGGACGGCTGGGGCTCTGTCGCTGTGGGAGGACTGCAGGATGTTGATGTCGCCGTCGGTGTAGGTAGACGGCGGCGCGGAGTTGGTCGCGCAGCCCGTCGAGGGTTTGCTGCATGAGCTGCCTGTGTAGCTCGGGGCGGTCCGCCATCTCCATGACGGGCCCGGGAGGGCGGGCGCCGGCGATCGTCTCGACGAGGTACTGGTCGCGCAGCCAGTGCAGCAGCCACGCCGTTGACGCCACCGACAGGCCGGTGCACCGGGCAAGGTCGCGGGTGCTGATCTCTCTGGAGTGCTGGATGTGGTGGAGCAGATCACGGGCCGTCATCGCGATCGCCTGCTCCTGCGGCGGCTGCGCAGGCAGGCCGGGCGAGCGCGCCATGTCGGTGAGGATCGCCGAGCGCAGCGTTTTCGCAGCTCACCCCGGATCCGGTGCTGCCTTCCCCCAAGTGGACGGCGGCCGCCTGCGGGTTCTCTGGCAGTCCCACGGGTGCAGTAGGGCGGCGGTGCGCAGTCGCGGCCAGCAGAACCTGGCCGTCACTATGTCCGTGGCGGGTCGCCTCCGCGACCGGGAACAGCACGTCCTCACCCCGCTCGCGTACCCGGCGCGCCCGGCCAGCGCGGCGAGGCGGAACAGGGCGCCGGGATGTCCGGCCGCACCCGCCTCGCCCAGCCCGCAGCAGCTCACCGGGCAGAGCGCCTTGGAGCCCAGCCAGTACAGCGATTCGCGTGCGCACGCTCCTCGGCGGACAGCGGATAGGTGTCGGTCAGGGGCCCGAAGTAGCCGTCGGGCCGGTCCCAGGAGTCGCGCGGCCCTCAGGTCCAGGGGAGCGTGCGCCACGGGCTGGCCGGGTCCGTGGTCAGTGCCCGGTGGGTCGCGAGGACCGTCTCGTACCATTCGCCGAACTCCTCCTCGTCGAAGTGGAGGCAGCGGCCCAGGACGTAGGCGGCCGAGAAGCTCTCCCACGAGCGGTAGTTGACCTGGACGAGTCGGCCGGCCCGGACCACGGCCGCCTCCGCCTCCTGCGGGGAGCACAGGCGGGCGGCAAGTCCCCAGCGGGCCATGCCGGAGGCCCGCCCGTAGTCCCAGGCCTCGACGCTCCGGACGAAGCCCCCCTCGGGCAGCAGGCCGTCGGCGCGGAACCGCGCCTCGTAGCGGGCGATGCGGCCGATCAGCCGCTGTACGCCGGTCACTTGGCCCTCCAGCTCCGCTGCGGTGACGGTGCGGCCGTGGGTGACGCCGTCCGGGGTCAGACGGGGTTCGGCGGCGGCCTCGGCGCGCTGGCGCACCACGTTCCCCGCGGCCTGGCGCCAGTGGTCGACGTCGACGGGGCCCGCGAAGTCCAGGGCCATGGAGCGGCGCAGTTGCAGGACGAACTCCCAGACGCCGCTGACCATTCCGGCGCGCAGCAGCTGTTCCTGCGTGTCCTGCCAGTCCTCGCGGGTGGTGACGCCCCACCAGCGTTCCAGCGTGCGCTTCTCGTTGACGTAGCCGCAGCCGTGGTAGGCCATCGAGTTCCAGTAGCGCCCGTTGCGCACGTTGATGTGCGCTCCGGCCGCGAGACCGAAGGCGACGGGGCCGCTGCGGGGGCCGCCCACCTCCAGGGTGTGGACGACGTCCTGGGCCAGCCCCGGCCGTTCGACCGGGGCGGAGTGCCGCTGCCACAGGGCGCGGCCCTCCGGCCCGGCGGGCAGGACGCCCTCGCAGGGGCTGCCGGGGTTGACGACGAGGTAGGGCGGGTCGTTCTGGTCCCAGACTTCCGCGAACCAGCCCAGGTCATAGCAGTTGTAGACAGGGTCGGCGACGGGCGGCGGCAGCATGCCGCCGGTGTAGACGGCCAGACACACGGTCTGGGTCTGCGGGTTCCAGTAGGGGTGGAAGCGGGTGTTGCCCGGGTTCGCGTCGACGTACGCCCGCGACTGCATCATGTACAGGTCGGCCCGGGCGACGAGGTCGTAGTACGCGGGCCAGTCGCCGCGCGCCTTCGCCTCGTACAGCCCCCGCTCGACCGCGCTCGGCGCCTGCCAACCCTGCGCCGGAGCCGTCGGCCCGGGCAGGGTTCCTCCCTCGTGACCTGCTGTCAAACCCATGGGCAAACCCTAAGGGGTGGTCCAGTGTGGTCGGTGTGCCGGTCCCGCCGGGCGTGGGTCACCCGGGGCGAGGGCGCCGCGGCAGTCGTCGACGGCCTTGGCGGAGTCCAGGCACAGCCCTTCCGGAATGCGCGTCCGACGATCTGCACCCCGCCGGGGACACCGTCCTACAGTCCGGTCGGCACGGCCACGGCGGCCATGCCCGCGAAGCCAGTCGCCGCGTGTGACTGTCCGGTGGGGTAGTACAACGGGTGGCCGTGGACCTGGGGATGCTCAGCTTGATCGGGCGATCGATTGTTGGTGGGGCTGTGGTCTGGTCTGGGTGCCGTACCTGAGGGGCAGGGTTGCACCGGAAGGGGGATGAACCGTTGCCTGGGTGGTTGCTTGCAGCGGGGGACCGGAGGCGTGACCGGGCCTGGAATGGGAGCCCCTGAATCCGTCTGACCTCCGTTCTCCCAGTTCAGCCCCTGTGGGCAAGCCGGTTTGGGAAAGCGACACCTCTCTGCCCCGCGATAGCCGGGGTGAAGAGGAGGCTTGTTCGAGGCCGGGACGGCGGTCTGTGGTCGACAGCGGAAGGCCCCGTTCGACGAACTGGGGCACGCCCCCCGTCGCGGCCTCTGCTTGGCCAGGAGCGCACCCCGTGCTACCGACCGTACCCGCCTTCCCGACCACTCCGGTCAGGCTCCGCCCCACCTCCAGCCCCGGCATGACGAGGCCCCCGGGTGCTCCGCGCCGGGGGCCTCACAGGATCCTGTGCCGATCAGGACAGGAAGTTCTTCTGCTGCTGGAGCGAGTCCATGCTGAGGGCGGCGTCGTCGAGGGTCTTCTCTGAGGGGGTCTTGAGGGAGCATGGGTGAGGTGGAGGAGATGCTGCTGGTCCCACTGCCGGGCCATACGCGCCGTTCTCGCCCCGCGGAGGCGTACCGCCCGGATCGGGTGGAGGATCTGCTCTCTCCAGAGGGAGCACTCTGCATGCCGGATGCGCCCCAGAAACCCACGCTCGAACCACCGTGCCTGTCATCACGAGGCTCTTACGTCACCACCATGTCCCGGTGCCGTAAGGGAACCGGGCTCGGGACACCCGCCCGGCCAGTCGGCCACTAGCGTGCGGCCATTGGGCCCAGCGGCTCAGCCGATCACCACACCCCGGGAGACTCCGCTATGCCCGTCCTTCGTTCCCGCACCCTCCTCGCCACGATGGCCCTCGCCACCACGCTGACGCTGACCGCCTGCGACCCCGCAGCCGAAGCCGAAAGCCCTCCCGCCGCACCCACCGCCTCCGCCCCTGTCTCCGCGCCCGCAAGGTCCGACGTCTCCACCTCGCCCACCGGTTCGGGCAAGCACACGCTGGCCGAGGCCGCCACCGCCGGCGGGCTCACCAAGGCAACCGGTGCCAGCGCGGTCTCCGACGTCCCGATCGATCCGGGCGAGATGCGTGACGGCATGCACCTGGTGGTCGCCGACTACAACCGTGCAGGGCAGACCTCCGGCCGCCCCATCCTCTTCGTTGGCGTCGACGGCGTTCCAGAGGACCCGAACAAGCGTCGCGAGCACCTTTGGCGCGGCCTGATCGACTACGCGCTGCAGAACGGCTCGACCGGCACCCCCACCACCGCCAAGCCGTACCAGCCCGGCCCGTTCGGCGGAGCCCTCGAGTGCCTCAGCCTGCCAGAGTCCGCCAACGCCACCGACGTCATCTGCGGCTGGGCCGACACCACCACCGCCGCCGTCGCACTCTTCCCCCGCACCACCCCGGCCGACGCGGCGCGCCTCTTCGCCGCCATGCGCGCCGACCTCGACCTGGAACACTGACCGCCCCGTCAACCGCCCCCGTGGTTGGGGCCACGCGCTGGTGCCCTTCGCCCTCGCCGTGCCCGTGTCCTTCGCGGCGGGCTTGGGTGGGGCGGCGCTCAGCGGAAGTGGGTGTACGGCGATCCGGTGGCCCCGAAGCCTGTACGGCCCCGACCAGCGCTGGGGAGCTTCTTGGTGAGGTTCGCCGCCAGTGTCCTGCCGGCATGATGGGCTCGGCGGGGGCGGACGTGCCGACGGCGAACTTGCGGGACCGGGCCGATGCGGCCGCCGAACGCGGTAGCGGAGAGGCGCTGTCCCGGCCCTGGTCAGAACCTGTTCCATGTCCCTGTGGTGCTCTTCGGATGGCGCGGTCCAGGTCCAGGTAGCGTCAGCGCCAGGGGGTGAGATGAACTTCGACGAGAACGAACCGCAGTCTGTCCGCGAGCAGCGCTTCGTCGCAGAACGAGTTGAAAGAAGAGCGGCACGCAAGGCCGCGACGCTCGACTCGCGCGCAGCCCACCTCGGCGCGCTCATCGTGACCGTAGCCCTGGCCCTCCCCAGCTGGTACGGCAAGCTGGCCGCTCTGAGCATCGTCAGCGGAGTGGTGGGGAGCGGTCCGCAGTACGCCGATGAGCTGACGACAGTGGCCACGTTGTTTCTCACCTTGGAGTGGACCATCACCGGTGGAACGCCCGGCCGTGTCCGTAGGCCGGTCGGGATTCCGCTGCCCCCGATGCTCACTGAGTTGTGTTCATCCTGAACGTGCAGGTCACGGGGGTGGCGTGGCTGGGTGATGTCGTACTGGTGCTGGTCGTCTGGGCCTGTCTGGTGTGAAGATCGTCGGTCAGCGGGCGATCTCGTGCTGGGTGAGGATCATCAGCGCCCGGACGAGCCGGGTGGCCCCCTTCACGTCGAGGCGGAGTACGGTGTGGTCCCCGGCCGGGGTGTTGTTTGTAGGCATACTTCATCAACTCGAGCCGGGGGCCGCCTGGTTACGGTTCATGGCAGGCCGATCGCGGCCGGATGCGGTAGGTGCCGTTCGGCAGCTTGTGCAGCCAGCCCCGCGCGGCCAGCTTCGACAGCTTTCCGCGAAGAGGCTCCAGCCGACCCGGCACCGAGGCGTCGATGCCCAGCTCGGCGCCGACCTCCCTGACCATCACCGGTCCGCCCGCGGCCTTAACGATCTGCAGCATCCGCTGGTAGTCGACGGGCAGCGCGGACGCATCCGCCACCTCGCTGCGGTGCGGCACCTTCAACACCGAACGTCCCGCGACCTGCACCAGCCGCGGCGTCCCGGCGTTCTGCTCGGCCGCGGTGGCCTCGGCCTCCTGCTCGTACAGCCGCCGCAGCACCCGCTCCGCGACCACCAGCTCCTCACGCTCGCCCTCCACCTCGGCGAGCTGCTTGGTCAGCGACTCCGCGAGCTGGTCCAGCTCGGCCCGGCGGGCAGCGATCTTCTCCAGCGACGACACGATTTCCCCTCGCGAACGACCAGGCATCCCGCCGCGATCGTAGGAAGCCCGCCGCTTACGGCACGGCCAAAGCCGGAAACACCCACCCCCGACCCGTCAGATGATCTACGCGCCAGACTCCCGCCCCCGACCAGCACGAGCACCCCACCCGCCACCCCCGCCAGCACCGCTGACCAGCCCGGATTCCTTGGAGTGATAGCTGACACACCAACAACAGGCCGGCGCGCGACGAGCTCGCGTCGCCAAGCGCTGGAGCGATGGTCAGGGGATGAGCAGCACCTTCCCGGCGGTCTTGCGAGCCTGCAGGTCCTCGTGGGCCTGCCGCGCGTCGGTTAGCTGGTAGGTGGCGCCGATCCGTACCTTGAGGGAGCCGTCGACCACCGCTGCAAAGAGCTCGCCCATCCGCCACTCCAGCTCGGCGCGGGTCTGGACGTAGTCGTCGCTATTTGGGCGGGTCAGATACACCGAACCGGCCTTATTCAGCTGTTGCGGGTCGATCGGCGGCACTGGACCGCTTGAGGCGCCGAATAGCGCCAGCAGGCCTCGCTTGCGCAGGCTTGCCAGGCTTCCATCCACAGTGGACTTGCCGACCCCATCGAAGACGACGTGAACGCCCACACCGTCGGTGAGCTTCCGGGTTGCATCGGCGAAATTCACTTGGTCGTAACGGATCACCTCGTCGGCCCCAGCTTCGCGGGCAAGCGCCTCCTTCTCGGCGGTCGACACCGTGCCGATCACCCGCGCTCCCCGCGCCTTGGCCAACTGGATCAGCAGCAACCCAACCCCCCCGGCCGCCGCGTGCACCAGGATCGTTTCGCCCTCCTTGACTGGATAGGTCGATGTGACCAGGTAATGCGCGGTGATCCCCTGCAACGACACAGCAGCGGCGATCTGGTCGGTCACGCCGTCCGGTACGTGCACCGCCGAATCGGCTGGCACCAGCGCCCGCTGCGCGTAGCTGCCCGGCACGCCCTGCCAGGCCACCCGGTCCCCCTCGTCGAAACCGCGCACGTCCGGGCCGACCGCGACGACCGTCCCGGCGCCCTCCAGGCCAAGGATGTAAGGCAGCGGGACCGGGTAAAGCCCAGCCCGTTGGTAGGTGTCGATGTAGTTCACACCCGCAGCCGCCACGTCGACCAGGAGCTCGCCCGGGCCTGGCGCGCCGATCTCCACCTCCGCGACCTCGAGCACCTCCGGGCCTCCGGTCCGCCGAACCTGCACTGCTGTGGGCATGCGTCCTCCTCGCTTCGGGTCACGTTCTCGGCCGCAACGACTGTAGCTGCCGAAAAATTTTCCAGCTGACCGGAGGTGGGTGTGGCAATCGGGTGGGGTACGGGGCCCGAGCCGGCACTGAGCTGTGGGGATACTTTCGTGTGCTCTGGGCCTCGGCTCGGTGTCAGCTCGGCATGCCGTCGCGAGATCAAGGCGCTCAACGGGCTACAAGATCAGGGTGATTGTTCTCCGGACCGCTGCCCTTCTCGCCGCTACTGTCTCCACGTGCCTGTTGTGAACGACGGCGATTCTCGGCTCTGTCGAAGATCTTGTGATGCCAGGCTGCTGAACTGGGCATTCAACAGGTGTGTAATTCAGGGAATTTGGGGCGATTGCTGCCGCATTTGGCGGGTGTGGTCGTGGAGTCGGCCGAGAGGGTGGCGGGAGCGGTCACGCTTCGTAGCAGGTGCGAGGCGCTCCCGGCCAGATGTCCGTCCTGCGCGATGCCGTCGTGGCGGGTGCACGGCCGTTACGTACGCCACCTCGCCGACACACCCATCGGCGGCGCCCCGGTCTTCATCGAGGTCGTGGTGCGCAGGTTCAAGTGTCTCAATGCCGGTTGCCCCGCGGTGACGTTCGTGGAGCAGATCGAGGGGCTGCGCGCAGCGGGCCTGGCCGCGATCGCCGACCTTGGCTTCGTCGGCCTCGACGACGGCGGCGGTCCGGACGCCGACCCGGCGCTCATCACAGGCTTCAAGAAGCCCAAGGGTAAGCAGCTCGCGGCCGCGAGGAAGCTGGTCAACCAGCTGATCGCCGCGTAACGGGCGGTGTGTGAGCACGCGTTCGCGCATCTCAAGAACTGGCGCGTGCTGACCAAACTCCGCCTCGACGTGAAGTGGGCCGCCCGGCGGGTCCGGGCGCTGATGATCCTCACCCAGCAGAGATCGCCCGCTGACCGACGATCTTCACACCAGACAGGCCCAGACGACCAGAACCAGTACGACATCACCCCTCCACGCCACCCCCGTGACCTGCACGTTCAGGATGAACACAACTCACTGAGGAGGAAGGCCGGGTA
Organism: Streptomyces sp. NPDC058289; assembly: GCF_042880975.1. NCBI lineage: Bacteria > Bacillati > Actinomycetota > Actinomycetes > Kitasatosporales > Streptomycetaceae > Streptomyces > Streptomyces sp. NPDC058289. The sequence goes on along the minus strand of NZ_JBHVYI010000034.1, from coordinate 15,106 downwards.
CAGGGGGAGATGCGGCTGGATCGCCTCCGGGACGCTTGGAACACTCTCTGTCTCCTCGTCGGCTATTGGTGCTCTGTACCTGGCTATCAGGACTCCCGCTGGCGCAAGCTTGAGTTCCGCGACGCCGAGCATGAGCGTTGGTACCAGCAGCAGTTGTCCTACCGCCGTCTGGAGAGCCGCGCCGTTCGCCCGCCGCGGCAGCAATGACCTTCCTCGGCGTCAATAGTCGTTCCTCCGCGGCTGGAGCCCGTACGGCGCCGGCTCGTGAGCACCGGACAGGCGCCGGCGGGGACGTCAGCGGCCGGTAGTGGCGCCACTCGTAGCGCCACGCTGCGTCGAGGTCTACGGGCGCCGGAACAGTCCTCGTGGCCATGGCCGGCATCGGGGCAGCCGGCAGACTGTCCGACTGCTGTCTGGCCTTCGTGATCGCCCGGCTGGTACTCCCGGCGTTATGGCTCAGGGGGCGGTGAGGAAGTCGTAGTAGTCGGTGCCCGCGACGAGTACGGAGGTGAAGAAAACGGGGAGCCCGTCGGCGTCGCGGGGGACCTCCTGCGAGGTCTGGCGGGTGAATCCGAGCGAGACACCGGGCACGACCAGGCTCTCGGTATCCGGGGCCGTCACCGTCCATCCGCGCTCGCGCACCCGCTGGAGGATCTCCTCGGCCGGGTCGGTGAACACGTCGCGGCCGTCCAGCAGAACCCGGGTGGTCGTGGTCTTCCCCTCGCCGGGCCACCGCAGCTCGACCGCATTGAGGGGGCTGTCCTCGTCGAAGAAGGCGGTGTAGCCCACCCCGTCGAAGGACCCCGTCGCCCGCCGTCTGGGTCGGCCCGGGCGCGGTCCGATTACCCGCGGCTCGCCCCAGGGGGCCACGGCGGTCATCGCCTCGTCGAAGGCCATGCCCAGACGCAGGGGGTGCACACCGTTCGGCGGGTCGAGGATCAGGTCCATCATGTTCTCCGGTCGGTCTGTTTGAGGACGTCATAGTCTATTGACCAGCCACGTATGGTCAGAATGTCCTGGACCTTTTTGTTGACCTTGAGGCTCTCGACCATGTCGGCGATGTGGGTGTCGTACTTGTCGCTGTACGCGTCACGGATGAAGATGTTCCGGGCGGTTTCTTGGAATTCGAGAATTTCCGCGGAGAGGTTTGGCTTATCGAGTGGGAGCAGGCGTGGCTTGTCATCGGGAAGCCCTGATTCCACCTTCGGACGGGTGGGCGACGTCCGTCTTGGGCTACCGGTAGCCGGCGGAGTTACGAAGGTGGGCTTTCATGAGTGGCTCGCACGAGCGGAAGCCCGTGATCGTGGTCGCGCCTTGGCCCGTCGCGGCCTTGTCAGGCGGCTGCGATCAGGGCCAAGAGCGCGTGGATCTCGCCTATGCGCAGGTGTTCTGGGTGAAGGTAGCGCTCGCATGCGGGCCAGTGCTCGCAGGGCCTCTTCCTTCGCTTCCTCGTGGTGGCCCAGGCCGTGGAGGGCGGCGGCCGTGGCGAGTTCGAGCTCGCCGCTGGCCCAAGGGAGCGGCTCGGGGAAGGCCTTGCGGGACTCGGCCAGAGCCTCCTCATGGCGTCCTTGTCCGCTGAGGCTGCGTATCAGCAGGCGGTGCAGGGCGGTCGCCATCTGTCCGTCGGCCCGCGGTAGATGCCAGCGGGCGATCTTCTCCGCCTCGTCGTGCTGATCGTGGACACACAAGGCGTCACCCAGCAGGTGCAGGGCGCGCAGTTCGAGGCGCTGCACGTCGCACAGGTGCTGGATCCGTGTCAGCGCCCGCAGGATCGACCTTGCCTCGGCTTCCGCCTCAATCGGCCGTCCGTCGTCGATGAGCAGCCATGCTCGATCCACGCGGGCGCTCAGTAGAAGTTCTCGCTCTGCGCCGGACAGCTGCCCCAGTTCCCCGATCAGGGTATCCAGCTCAGCCAGTACGGTGGGCCCTCGCCCGTGGGCGATGGCCGCGACGGTGGCGCAATACCTTCCCGACCAGATGGTGAAGGGGCGGCGGTCCCGGCCCCGAATGCCTTCGCGCGCGGTGACGACAGCACGAGCTCGTGCCTCGCTGGCCTCGAACAGGCCTTCACGCATCAGGTCAAGGGCTTCAACGAGGGCTGTTTCATGCCATGGTGCCGCAGCGCCCCTTGCCCATTGGATCCAGGCGGCTGCACTCCACACTCGACTTAGCGATCTCACGGTCTGCGAGACTACGCGTTCGATTTAGCGGGCCGACGTTGGGGCGGCGAACACCGTCCGACCGTGACCGAGCGCCTCGGGAACGGCGGCAAGCCCCCAACATCCAAGGGCATGAACCAGCGGCTACCTGCTGAGCCCTGACGCTGCCCAGCAGCTCGCCGAGCACCTCGTCCCCGCTGGCCCGCTCCACCCGTGGACCGGCGTGAAGTTCTCTTCGGCCTGGGGGAGCCACGACGTCCTCAACGTGGTTTTGGTCCGGCCCGACCTCGTCGCCGCGGGTCAGCGCAGACACCGCACTGGGCAGGGGCGGCGTCTACCGGCATCCGCTCCGCTTCCAACGGCTGCGCCTGGACGCGTCTCCCGAGGACGTGCCAGGCTTCGGCGAGGGGACAGCTACCGCCGCGGGCTGACCAATGCGGCGAGAGGCTTCAGGCGCCGCCTTCTCATGGCCCCGGATCTCGATCGTGATCACGCTCTCGGCGCTCATGAACGGGGAACCTCTGCGGACATGAGCCGGTTCCGCCGGGAGGTCAGATCCCCCGGCGGAGGCCGTGAAATTCGGCGGCGTCGGGGGCTGGGGGTCTAAAGTAGGTCAGAATCTGTCCTATATGACCTCTAGCCTGCGGTATGCAGAAATACGAGGACGGCGTCGAGATTCTTGTCCCCGCGAGCCCGGCCGAGCTGGAGGCATGGCTCGACGAGCATCACGGGGAGCGGACCGCGCTCTGGGTGAAGATCGCCAAGAAGCATACCGGCATCCCGTCGCTCACCTGGGAAGAGATGGTCGACACGGTGCTCTGCTTCGGCTGGATCGACGGTCTGCGGCGCGGCTTCGACGACACGTACTTCCTGCAGCGCACGACACCCCGCCGCCCCCGCTCGCCCTGGTCGCAGGTGAACGTCGACAAGGCCGAGGCCCTGATCGCCGAGGGACGGATGCGCCCCCGCGGCCTCGCCGAGGTCGAGGTGGCGCGGGCGGACGGTCGCTGGGCGACGGCATACGCCTCGCAGAAGAACGCCACCACACCGCCGGATCTCGTCGAGGCGCTCGACGCGAACCCGACGGCGCGGGCCTTCTACGAGACGCTCGGCAAGTCCGACCAGTTCGCCCTGTATCTAAGCCTGGTCACCGCCCGCACCGAGAAGACCCGGCTGGCCCGCCTGGAGCGGATGGTGGCGACGATGGCGAAGTCCGAGCGGCCATCGTGATCAACCGTACTGAGGGTCTTGCGGGCCCGGCACCCGCCCCGAAAGGCCCTCGGCGGACAACTCGCCCGCGCGGGCGGCCGGATCACTGCAGAAACGAGCCTGCGCCCCACAGACGGCCGCGATGGCCTACCGGCTGATGATGACCACCACCGCCGCGGTCCGCCACGCCCACCCAGAAGCGCCTCACGGGCAAGGAGGAGGAACTCGGCGAGGACGCGGAGAAGATGGCGCCGGGCTGGTCGGCCGACCAGCTGCGCGGCGTCCTCGGCGACGACATCCTGGCCGAGCTGATGGCGGGCGCGGATTGGCCGGTGATGGCCCGCCACCTCGTCGGCCCTCCAGCAGGCCGGAGTCGCCCTCGGCATGTTTATGCCGCAGTCTGTCCAGGTGGAACTCCGGCCCGAACGCCGCGAGATCATGGTGGCGCTGAGGTTGCCGATCGCCGGTGTCGCAGGTCTGTGTACGGTGCGATCCCTGGACGCCGTGATTGATGTGGCCCAGGCCTGGCAGGCGGGGATGCCGCTGGCGGACATGGCCGCCAGGTGGGAATTCCTGAGGGTGAGTCGGAAGGCTCTGGCTCATGACCAGGGAAAGGGCGTCGCCCATGAGTGGGTGTATGTCCGGGGCCTGCCCGATGGGCTCATCGACCACAACCTGGTGGAAGCCGCATTCCGTTCCCCGGAACTGAGCACCTTGTTTCCCATGGTCAGCCACGGATCCCTGCAGTTCCGCCGGTTTACGGTCTCCGATCCCGGAAGCGACATCCCGAGCGTCTTCCCTGCGGGAGAAGGCCGCTGGCACGTGACCTGCCCGCGGGACGAGCACATTCCGGCGAGTACGGCCGAGACCGTCGACGAGGCGGTGAGGCTGGTGCTGGAAGGCTCCCGGAAGGGTGCGGCCCCGCAGCCGAAGTCATCCACGACGCCAGGCGGGCGATGGCCGACAAGGCCCGGGCTGCTGCCGGAACCCAGAAGCAGAACCCCGTCTCCACGAGAAGTCCCAAGGGTTGAGGCCCCTTGGACCCCTGCCCATCAGGCGGTCGAGTCGAGCGAGTTCGGGTACCGGCCCCGCAGGTAGATTGAATGCCGCGCCCAGGGGAGTTCGGCGCTCAACGTTCCGTAGATGGGGCGTTGGCGGAAGTCGCTGGCGGAAAAGTATCTGGAGATCGAGCGGGCCTGGGGGCCGTGCCGTTCGCGGATGAGCCTGGGGGAGTAGTGGTCGCCTTGATCTCCGGTCCGTGATTGGGGCCCTGTATTCCGTGATGGTCATAGCGGATCGGGCCATTCGGAGCCGCTTGCGGCGCCGAATGGCTCTCGGCCAAACCGTGCGCAACGTCGTGACGCCCTCTAGCCGACGCAGCCGGTACAGCGCTGCAGGGCTGCTGAGGGGGCCTGCCGGGTCGGTGGATCACCGGAAGCCGAAGAACCGTGTCCACCAGGTAGGCCGCCTTGCGAAGGGCTCCAGCGCGCTGGGGCCCTCGTAGTCGCTCTCCAGCAGTTCTTCGGGGACGCTCACATAGCCGAGTTCGGCCAGCGCCCGCTTCACGGTGGCAAGGTCGGCAGGGTCCAGCGCACCCTCCTCGCGGGCATCGTCTGTGCCGAGGAAGGCCCCCGGGTTGTCGGCGCAGGCCTCGGCAAGGGAACCGAACTTGCTCACGCAGACCACGATCCGCGTACCGCAGACCGTCGCCTCGGCCGGCACGGTGACGCGTCCGTACTCGCTGGAGTCCTGTGTGTCCCGCTCGGACTCGCACGGGGTCCCGAAGTCCGCTTCGAGCCGCCGCACCAGCCCGCCGAACATGAGGCCGGTCGCTGCGCGGTCGTAGTGCAATGGCCGCGCGAGCCGTTCGGGGTCGTCGAGTGCCCGCAGGAGGACCAGGAGTTCCGTCTCGTTCATCGGCATAGGCCCATCCTGCCGCCCGGCCGGTAGGAACGAAGGGGCAGGGGCGGCAAGAGGAAGGGGGCAAGATCCGAAGGAGACGGCTTAAGACCCTGCCCCTGGCCGCCAGGGTCGGGCCCAGCCCATGCCGATAGGGCGTGCGCGGGTGAGGCCCGGTGCCTGGTTTCCCTCGCCGGCGGGGTCTTGGTCTGGTCCGGGCCGGGCCGTCGACGCGGTGGGGGTGGCCGGTGCCACAGCCCGTGGCGCCGTGTCCTCGGTGGCCGGCGGATTCGCCGTCTACGCCGCGGTACGTTTCGATCCGACCCGGGCGAAGGGCGTGGACGACACGCTGCGCTCCTTCGCCGACATTCCGGCCCGGTCCTGGCTGCTGGTTACGGTAGCCGTCGGCCTGACGCTCTCGGGGGACTTCTCCCGGGCGATGGCCGCCCGGCGCAGGATCTGATCCTGCGCCCTTTACTCACGGAGGATCCACATGACCACTGCCTATGACCCGGCCACGGTGAAGTTGAGCCCCAATCCGCAGGTGCGCGACCAAGCCGTTCGGTACGAGGAGTCGGACGGCACGGAGGGTACCGACATGAACGGCTCGCCCTGCCTTTTGCTGGACTACCAGGGCCGCGTCAGCGGTGAATGGCGCCGCATCGTCCTCATCCACGCGAAGGAGGACGACGACCGCTATCTGATCGTGGCGTCCAACAGTGGTTCCGACAACCACCCGATGTGGTTCGCTAGCGTCGAGGCCAACCCCGAGGTGCACGTTCGGGTACTGGGCGAACGCTTCCGGGCGCGGGCCGAGGTCCTGCCCCCGGGGGAGAAGGCCAGGGTCTGGCCGCTCCTGCTCGCCGTGTTCCCCCGGTACGAGCAGTACCAGAAGGGCACGGACAGGGATATCCCGGTGCTCCGCATCAGCAGGGCCTGACCTTCCCGGAGCCCGGCCTCCCTTCCCGGCGCCTCATGCCGGGAGTGCCGCTGGTGGATGTCGCGGCAAGGACCGCAAGATCCCGGCGGGCCGTTGTCACGAACTACGCTGACGTCCCCTTCCCACAGTCGACGGAGCAGAGTGCCGCCCTGCTTCGCCCACCGAATAACCAAGCACGACCCCGCCGACCGTGACGAGCGTGGGCACTACATCGGCGCTGGGGACACGATGAGCGACCACGGACCGGAAGAGAGGGCGTATCGGGAGGCGATCGACGCCTTCGCGCAGAAGGCAGGCATCGACGGGCTGGAGATCCGCGAACCGGAGGTCACCGGCTTCGTCAGCTTCGGCCTGGAGGCGCCGATTGCCGGCCACGGCCTGGCCGGGCTGTTCCCGCCCGACCTCACCGGCTACTACGACGGTGCCGAAGTCTCAGTGCCGGTTGCGCTGGAGCTGGTCCGGGCCATGCTGCGTGACCACGGCACCTGGTGCCGACTGGAGCAGCGGGACACGTTCACCGTCGTCGGGCTCAAGTGGCCAAACCCAACGGAGAGACCGTCGGTCGGGCGCTGTCACGCTCCTCCCATTACTTCCGTCACTTGAGCACTCCTTCATCGCACCCGTGACAGCGATCACCCCGGTTGCGTAGGGTCGCTGGCAACGCGCGCTAGTCGTGCGTCAGTTCGAGGGCTTGGTTGCCGACGAGGACATGAGCGGCGGCTACGGGGAGGGATCCAGTTGAAGAGACGTTTCATGGCAATGGCCGCTGGCGCGGAGACCGTTGTGCTCGCTCTGCTCGGACCGGGCGGCTCACAAGCTCAGGCCGTGCCGGACATCCAGACCGCGTAAGACTTTGGCCTGTCGTTGGACAACTTCGTGCTGCGGCCGGTACGCAACGAGGCGACGCTGACCGGTCGCTCTGGCTTCAGGTTTGGTCGGCGTGGGGTAGGTCGAGGTAGCGGGCGGCGTCGTTGAGGACTTCGAGGGTGAGTGCTTCGGTGCCGTCGAGGATGGCGAGTTGGGCGGCCATGCCGATCAGTGGGGTGAGGTGTTCCATGAGTCCGTCGGTGATCTGGTAGAGCTCTTTCTGATGGTCGAGGAGGCTGTCGGGTTTGTGGTGCCGCAGGCGGAGCCGGCCGTCGAGGGTGGCCAGGGTGCTGACCCATTCGTCGGGGGTGTTCCTTGCAGCGGGGTGGGAGCCGGTTGACCCAGCGGACTGCGCGCCGCCCGCCGCTTCTACCGCCGCCACCAGCACCTGCACGTCCCCGCCCACTACACCGACCAGGAAGGCGAAACCCGCTTCCCGCTCGGCCGATGGATCGCCGACCAGCGCACCCGGGCCAGCCAAGACCGCCTCACCCGCGAAGAGACCGACTCCCTCCAGGCCCTGGCCATGGAATGGACCCCAGCACTGCAGCGCGACGACACCCCGGCCGCCCTGCCCGGACCCCACATCCAGGCAATCGCCACCAGCGGCACCGAAGCCCCCGCTCCACAGCCGCCACCCGAACACACCAGGCCCGCCCCGGTCTTCCGGATCGCCTGCAGTGATCCGCCGTTCGGGCTGCCGCACATCCCGTTCCACAACGGGAGCCGCATACTGCTCACCATGCCCGCCGGGGCCGACAAGACCACGACCGACGCCGTGGCCGTCCACGAAGTCGCAAGCCCCGCCTGCCTGCTCCTCGGCCCCCACACCACCTGCCTCCACCAGGCGGTCAGGGCTTGGCGGACGGTCAGCAAAGGGTCGCTCGCCGGCCTCAACATCCGCCCCACCCGCAGCGGCAGGGCAGGCGTCCGGCCTGAACGGCGTCGCGGGCGAACTGGCCGCCTGGATGGCACAGCAGCCCCCGGCGCCCTGGTCGTGGCCCGCCACCTCGACGCCGCCCTCATCGCCCACAGCCACCACCTGCCGCCCTGGGAACACCTCGTCATCGAAGAAGCCCACCGCACCGCCGAAGGCGTCATCACGCAAGACCACCCGCACGCCGCGATCCACGACGACGACGGCAACCTCGCCCGCACCCACCTCTCCCTCACCGCCACCCAGCCCATTCCCCGCGAACTGCCCGCCCCCGGCGACCGCCAGGCCCTCCCCATCTGGGCCGCGCACATGCCCGCCCAGATGCTCATCGGCACCCACCACCCGACCGCGCAACGCCCTGAACTCGTCGAGACCGGATCCTCAGCCCCTACCAGCTGCTGAGGATTCAGGTCCCCGAAACGCCCGCTCTCCCGCGCTGGCGAGCACCGGCCGTCGGCGCGAACTACATCGTCGAACAGCACCACCTGCGCCGCGTGGCGGCCGTCCTTGCCGACATGAAGCAGGCAGAAACCTTCGCCTGCCAACTGACCGTGCGGATGCTCGACGCGGAGATCCTCATGCCCTGCCAAGGGCTCCGTGCGCTACACGCAGCCCGAGGCGCGGGTGGAGCCGGTCTGGCCGTGGGGCTGGGGCGGCTGGGGTTGCAGGCCGCCGGTGTAGAGCAGGGCGTTGGAACTGGTCTTGCTGAGGCTGCCCAGGACGTCCTTGGTGGACTCGGCTTCGATGAACTCGTTGATTACCTCCGGAGTGGCGTTGGGGTGGGCGGCCTTGTAGAGAGCGGCGACTCCGGCGACGTGGGGGGCGGCCATGGAGGTGCCGTTCAGGGCGATAGAGCCGCCGCCGAGCTTCGCCGAGACGATGGTCTTACCCGGCGCGTAGACGGTGACGCATTGGCCGTGGCTGGAGTAGGAGGTCTCCTCGTCCCACGGGTTGCTTGCCGCGACGGTCAGCACCTTCGACGCGGAGGCCGGGGAGACCGAGCAGGCGTCCTCGGAGGAGTTGCCGGCCGCGATGACGGGCAGGACGCCGGCGTCGGTGACGGCGTTCGCGGCGTTGTTGACAGCGTCGGACTTGTCGCCGCCCAGGGAGCCGTTGAGGACGGCGGGCTGCTTGGCGTTCTTGGCGACCCAGTCCAGTCCGGCGATGACCCCGGAGAACTCGCCCTGGCCGTCGCAGCCCAGGACGCGGACGCTGATGAGGTCGGCCTTCTTCGCGACGCCGTAGGTCTTGCCGGCGGCGGGGCCGGCGACGCGCGTTCCGTGGCCGTTGCAATTCTGCCCCTTCGCCAGGGCATCGACGGCGTCGAAGCCGAAAGTGGCGCGGCCGCCGAACTCGTCGTGGTTGTAGTCGATGCTGGTGTCGAGGATGTACGCGTTCACCCCGGCTCCGTTGCCCTGGACGTTGAACTGTCCGTCGCCCACGCCCCTTTGATCTTGTCCCAGATCGCTTGCTGGTCGATGCGGTCCAGGCCCCAGGAGGTGGACGGTGCCCAGGTGCCGGGCGCGGTGGCAGGCTGCGGCGGGGAGAAGAGCTTGGCGTCCTGCTCCACCGACTGCGATGAAGAGGGTCCACGCGGGCGGGGCCCGGCCGGTAGAAGCGACCCCGGCCGGGCCCCGCCGCCGGCCGCCGCCCTCTACCGCCCGGGTTCAACTCCTTCGAATAACACTCCGACGGTCAGAAGAAGACTCCGGAGCGCAGAATCACGTTCGCGTATGGGCGGGCCTCACCCGTGCGAACCACAAGACGGGCGGCCGCCGAGAGCGTTTTCAGTTCCTCGTGGGGGACCAGGACCAGCCCGGGGAACGACGACTTCAGCAGTCGCGCAGCCTCCGGATTGGCTCCCAGGATTTCCACCGCCGCTGTCGCTCCTTCCACTACCAGCTGGCCCAGCAGGCCATCGAGAACCTCAGCGAGGGCCGGCACCCCGGCTATGAAGGCGAGGTCGACGACGCGTGGGCCGCGGGGCATGGCGATGTCGCAGACCAGGATGCCGTCGCCATGGCCCAGTTCAGCGAGGCGCCTGCCAGATGTCGGTTCAGAATTCCGGCCTTCTTCACAGGGCTCTGGTCTCTTCAGTGGTGGGGAAGGACGTCTGCGCACCCTTCTTGGTGACGGTCGCCGCGCCCACGCGGACCGCGAAGGCCGCAGCTGTCGCAAGATCCTCGCCGCGGCCGAGGCGCCAGGCCAGGGCGGCCGTGAAGGCGTCTCGCGCGCCCGAGGTGTCGACGGCGACGAGCTTGACGGACGGCGGTCGGACGCTCGCGCTTCCCGAGGCGACCGGGGCGGCCTCGGCGCCCAGGGTGATCACCACTGATCGCGTACCGAGGGCCAGGCGGGCGCGGGCCCTTGCGTTGACTGGTCGCGTTCAAGGCCGCTCCGCCTCATCCTTGTGCAGCTTTGCCATTGGGGTGTGGCTCTTGTGTCCTGGAGGCCGCTTCTCGGGTTCGGTGAGGGCGTGGGACAGGTCGTTGAGGTGGTCGAGGGCGAGGCCGGTTCCCTGGCGCGCGGGCTGGTCCGGTGGTTCCTCGGTGTCCCAGGCGGCGAGGGCCTGTTCCAGGTCCTGCCACTGGGGGACCCGGTGGGCGAGGAGTGCTTCGCGGCCCTGTTGGGTGGTGATGCGCAGGGCTTCGGCGAGGTGGGCGGCGGCCGGTACGGGGTGTTCGGGGAGCTGGGCTTCGATGAGCATGGCGGTGCGGCCGAGGCGGCGCAGGGCGTGGGTGGCCTCGTCGGCCGCCGCGTCGGACAGGCCGCGGTGGCGTACCGGCTCGAAGGTGGCCTTGGCGAGGGCGTCCCGCCAGGCGGCCCAGGCCGTCCGGACGTCGAGCAGGGCCCGGGTGAGCTCGGCAGGGGGGCGCCGGGGGTCGGCGTGGTGGTCGAGCGCGGCGGCGGCGTACCGGCCGGCGGCGTCGAGCCAGTCGGCGAGGCGGGCGTGCAGTGCGGGGGTCTCCCAGGCCGGGTAGAGGGCGTAGGCGGCCATCGCGAGCGCGCCGCCGAGCACGGTGAGCAGGACGCGGTCCGGCACGGTCTGGGTCCAGGGCTCGCCGGCCATGGCGAGCAGGAAGACGACGTAGCCGGAGGCGCAGGCGAGGACGAGTCCGTACCCGGAGTACATGAACAGGTAGACGAGGCCGGCGCAGATGACCGTGAGGATCGCGCAGGCCGCGGTGCCGGGATGGGTGAGCTGCACGATGCCGGTGGCCAGTGCGGCCCCGACGAGCGTGCCGCCGACGCGGCCGATGGCGCGGGAGTAGGTGAGCGAGAACTCCGGGCGCATCACCATGAGGGAGGCCAGCGGGGCCCAGTAGTTGTGGCCGAGCGGGAGTTGGGCGCTGATGACGTAGCAGAGCGTCACGACGGCGCAGAGGCGGATCGCGTGGCGGAGGACCGGCGATGCGGGGCGCCGGAACTGGTCGCGCATCTGGCGCAGGGCGGCCGGGACGCGGCGGTGCAGGGCGGGGCGCAGCAGCGGTTCCTCCGCCCCGGCGGTGTGCCGGCTGTCGGTGGTCTCGACGAGGTCGGTGAGGAGGGCGACGAGGCGGGCGGCGTTGCGGCGGGCCGCTCCGGGGAGGGGGTCGTCGGCGGTGTCCGGGGTCGTGAGGGCGCTCCGCGCGGCGGGCGGGACGCGGACGGGGCCGCTCTGGCGGACGGCGCGGGCGGCGGCGTCCAGTGCGAGGCCGGCAGCATCGAGGAGTTCGCGGATCCGGTCGCGTGCGGCTCCCCGCTCGGGTACACCGAGGGCCGGGTCCGCCAGTGCGGCGAGGACCGGGCGGAGGCGTTCGGCGAGGGCCAGGGTGCCGTGGAGTTCGGCGGGCCCGCGGCGGGCCTCCCGGGGGGTGACGGCGACGGCGAGCCGGGCGGTCATCAGCGGCTGCGGGTCATTGAGGGCCACGGGGTCCTCGCGCAGCCGTCGCGCGTAGTCGGCTTCGGAGGCCAGCGCGTCGGCGAGCGCGTCGCGGCGGGCGCCCCAGCGGCGTACCGGGAGCAGGAGGGTCAGCAGGACGGGGACCATCCCGCCCAGCGCGGTCATCGCGGCCTGGCCGGTGGCGTGGGCGAGCGAGCCGGCCAGGGTGGCGGGGACCAGCATGACCGCCACGGTCGGCGTGGCGATCCCGCCGACCGTGGGCCCCGCGGCCCAGGACAAGCCTGCGAGGAACGTCCACACGGCCAGGACCAGCGGGAACAGCGGTGACTCGGCTCCGACGAGATGGCCGAGGAACACGGCGACGGCCAGCGAGATCCCGGAGGCCAGGGCCAGCACGGGGCTGGGCCGCCAGCTGCGCTGATAGGTGGCGATGGAGCCCAGGAACGTACCGAGTCCGGCGCTCAGCGCGACGGCCTGGTCGAAGAGGACGAGGCTGACGGCCATGACTGCTGCCAGCCCGGCGGCGTCGCGCAGGACGCGCACGGGTTCGAGGCGCCTCCGCTCGGCCCGCAGGCCCGTACGGGCGGTCGCCTTCAGCGCACGCAACCAGTGCGGGGAGCCGGGACTGTCCTCGATACCGGGCAAGGCGACCTCTCGGGCGGCAGAGGGGGGTTGAGCACGGCCAGTTGGGCGCGGCCGGGCAGCTTCGTTGTTCCGTTTTGGATGGTACCTGCGCATTTGTGCATCATCTGGAAGTCGCGGCGCCGCGCGACTCCGAGGAGCGGCGCGGCGCCGCGCGACTCCGCAGGAGCGCCACACGACCCGCCGGAGCAGGACCTCGGGGACGTCCGGCCCTGCCGTCCGGCCCGCGAAGTCAGGACTTGAGACTAAACGAAAACCATTTCCAATAGCGCTAGGTTGGTGAGGTGAGCCAAGCCCTAGATGCGCAGCATGCCGGCCGCCGCCGTCACCCCCGCGGCCTCGCGACCCTCGCCATGACCGAGATGTGGGAGCGATTCAGCCTGTGCGGCATGGTCGCGATCCTCGTCCACTTCCTCTCCGCCTCCGCTTCGCACGGCGGCATGGGGCTCGCCGAGGGCACCTCCGAGGCCGTCGAGGGCGTCTACCTGGCGATGATCGCCCTGCTGGCCCTGCCCGGCGGCTGGATCGCCGACCGCCTCCTCGGCGCCCGTCGCGCGGTCCTGTGGGGCGGTCTCGTCATCATGGCCGGGCACCTGTCCCTGGCAGCCCCCGGCCGCGCCTTCGTCTGGCCGGGCCTGGCCCTGATCGCCGTCGGCACGGGCCTGCTCAAGGCGAACATCTCCACCATGGTCGGGCGCCTCTACGCGCGGGACGACGACCAGCGCCGCGACGCCGGCTACGCGCTCTTCTACATGGGCATCAACGTCGGCGCGGTCCTCGCACCGCTGGTCGTGGGATACCTCGGCGAGGAGGTCAACTGGCACCTGGGCTTCGGCGCCGCCGCCGTCGGCATGGCGTTCGGCCTCGCCCAGTACGTGATCGGCGGACGCAAGGTGCCCGCCCTGCGGGACGAGCCCGTCGACCGCCTCACCCCGGCCGAGCGCCGCAAACTCGTACGCGGCGGCGCCTATGGCCTCACGGGTGCGGGCGCCCTCTTCGGGACCCTGATCCTCCTGCACGCCTGCAGCATCGACAACGTGACGTTCCTGCTCACGGTGCTCGCGGTGGCCGTCCCGGCGGGCTACATCTTCTCGATGCTCCGCAGCCCGAAGATCACCGCCGCCGAGCGGATCCGGTTCAAGGGGTACATCTGGCTGTTCGTCGCTGCGGCGCTGTTCTGGGCGGTCTACGTCCAGATAGGCAACGAACTGAACCTGTTTGCCGCCCAGAAGACCGACCTCAGCCTCTTCGGCTGGCGCATGCCGGCGAGCTGGACCCAGTCGCTCCCCTACCTGTTCGTGATCCTGCTCGCCCCGCTCTTCGCCTCCTTCTGGGTGCGCAGGGGCCGACGGATGAGCACGCCGCTGAAGTTCGCCGTCGCGCTGATCCTCGCGGGCATCTCGTTCGTGGTGATGTCCGCCGCCTCCTCGATCGCCTCCGGCGGCGTGCGGGTGTCGCTGATGTGGCTGGTGGGCGTGTACGTCATCCAGGTCACGGGCGAGATGTGCCTGAGCCCGGTCGGCCTCTCGGTGACGACGAAGCTGGCGCCGAAGGCCTACGCCAACCAGATGATGGGCGTGTGGCTGCTGGCCATGGCGAGCGGCCAGGCCATCGGCGGCCAACTGCCGCGCCTCGCCCACTCGGTGATGAGCCAGAGCGTGAACTTCCTCTGGCAGGGCGGCCTGCTGGTCGTGGCGGGCGCCACGATGATGCTCTTCACCCGCCACCTGAGGCAGCAGATGGGTGAGAACCCCCTGGCCGCCGGAGCCGCCACGCCGACGAGGGCGGCTTGAGGACCTGCCGCAGCGATCACCCGCCCCGAGCCGGTCGAAGCGCCCGAGCCTGCTTCCGCGCAGGTTGTCGACCTCATGGCCGTGCTGGAAGAGTCCGTCGGCGACGCCACAGCCGCACGCACCGGCGGCCCGGACGCCACCGTCCACGCCCTCCCCGCGAAGGCGGGCGCAGACCCAGGGTGGCGGCGCCGTCCGGGGCCGAGGCCGTCCAACGGTGCGCAAGACATTTCGGCCCAGTGGTCCTCCGGGCATGGTTCAACGGCTCAGGGCCTGCCGGCGGTGGACGTAGTCCCAAGAGTGATCGCGGCGGCGCTCTCTCGTTAGACCTGATGGCTTTGGTTACGCCGGCCCTCGGAGCCGGCCGGCTCCGTTCCCACGTCCCCCCCCTTCAGGAGTTCGAGCGTGAAGACCCCCGTAAGGCCCTTGATCATGATCTCTCTCACCGTGACGTGCGCGATTTCCCTGGCCGGTACGGCGCAAGCCGCCGCGTTCCGCGGCGCCACGGCCCCCGCCCGGCAGGCCTCTGCCCGTGAGGCCGATAACGGAGGCTTCGACAAAACCGAAATGATGTTCGAGGAAGCGGGTAAGAACGGCGCCTACATTCACGCGAAGCAGTGGGATTCCTCGACCTCGGACGACTGAAGCGGGCAGTTCCGCACGGACCAGGTTCACCGAGCCGAGGACCTCGACCAGCATGCCCCGGGGAGCCTTCGTGGAAGCGGGGGTTTCCCGCGGGCACTAAGCTGCGTTCCCGGGCGCCGAGGCCGCCCGCGAGAC